>JAGOLL010000007.1 GCA_017994055.1 Methanothrix sp. | reverse complement strand
CCAAGATGATGTTCGACAACCGCTACGGCACCGGCCAGAGCACCCTGCACGGCATCATGCAGGCTACCAACTTCCTTTTCGCCGGCAAGAGCGTGGTGGTGGGAGGATATGGCTGGTGCGGCCGGGGATTCGCCATGCGGGCCCGGGGCCTGGGGGCCAATGTGATTGTGGTCGAGATCGAGCCGAGAAAGGCCCTGGAGGCGGCCATGGACGGCTACCAAGTTATGCCCATGCACAAAGCCGCCCCCCTGGGTGACCTCTTTGTGACCCTTACTGGCGATATCAATGTTCTCCGGGAGGAGCACTTCATTCAGATGAAGGACCAGGCCATTTTAGCCAACAGCGGCCACTTCAATGTGGAGATTGACATTCCTGCTCTGGAGAGGATGGCGGTCAGGAAGGCCGAGGTGCAGAATAACGTCACCGAATACGACCTCAATGATGGCCGCCGGCTTTACCTCTTAGCCGATGGCCGGCTGATCAACCTGGCTGCCGCCTACGGCCATCCCCCTGAGGTCATGGATATGTCCTTTGCCAACCAGGCCCTGGCCGTGCGCTATATTGTGGAGAACGGCCAAAATTTGGATAAGAAGGTCTATGCCGTTCCCGTGGAGATCGACCGCAGGGTGGCAGAGCTGAAGCTGGCCTCTATGGGCCTGGAGACGGAGAAGCTCACTGCGGAGCAGGTGAAGTATCTGCATAGCTGGCAGATGGGGACCTGAAGGATGCATTCTCAAGGAGGTGTTCTCTCTTGGATCTGAAAAGGGCAAACCTGGAGGCATATCTGAAGAGGCTTTACGGCCGGGATCTGGTCCTCATCAGCACCCGCAAGATGGGCGAGACCATAGCTACAACCGAGGACGTGAAGGGATTCGGATATGGCTCGCCACTATTGGTGGAGTATGAGGCCAAAGGCAAAAAGGGCTCTGCCGTCCTCTCCTCCATGAGAGTACAGCACGGCTTCGGCCACGATCACTTCTCCGATAGGGCCAGGATAATGATCTGGCAGAATTCCTCCTTTAATCACCTTCCAAATCACGCCCGGTCCCTGGATGTGGGCTACTTCACCGAGAAAGGCAAGCTGGTCTCGGCAGGGCAGGCCAGGGAATACTTCCTGCTCATGGAGAAGATCGAGGGCAAAGAGTACTTCTTCGACCTGGAGAGGGTGAAAGAAAACGGGGCAACTGATCTGGACTATGATCGGGTGCAGGCCCTCTCCAATTATCTGGCGGAGATTCATGCCACAAAGAATGACTGCCCACCCCTTTATCTGCGCAAGATCCGGGAGACGGTGGGGGACGGCGAGTGCATCTTCGGCATACTGGACGACTATCCGGACAGCCCCAGCTTTCTGGGAGAAAATGAACTGGCGGAGATTGAGAAGATTTGCGTGGATTGGCGCTGGCTGCTGAGGGGCAAAGCCCACCGCCTCTGCCAGGTGCACGGCGACTTCCACCCCTGGAACATCATGTTCCGGGAGGGGACGGACTATACCGTTCTGGATCGCAGCCGCGGCGAGTGGGGAGAGGCGGCAGACGATATCACCGCCCTGGCCATGAACTACATCTTCTATTCCGTTCAGAAAAGCCTGCGGCTGACCGGGGACCTAAAGGACCTCTTTGAGCTATTCTTTGAGAACTATCTGGAGAAGACTGGAGACGAGGAGCTATTGGAGGTCATAGCACCATTCTTTGCCTTCCGGGCGGTGGTGGTGGCCAGCCCCACCTGGTACCCCCTTCTCTCCGATGATGTGCGCCGGGCCATATTCAACTTCCTGGAGAATGTTCTGGCGGCTAAGAAATTCAATTACAGGGATGTGAACAGCTACCTGGCCTGACGGCCGGCCTATATGAAGACCTATGCCTTTGAGCTGTCCGGGGAGCACGAGAGCCTTCCCCGATGTGAGGCCCTAGCCCTGGTGGAGGCCTTCTCCACCCGCTTCTCCGAGATCGAATTTATAGAGCAGTGCCTGATTGTAGAGGCGGAAGACCTGGATGTAGAGACAATTGGCCGACGGCTGGCCATGACCCACCGCATCATAGAGGTTCTGGCTGTCTGCCCGGCGGATTTAGATGCCCTGGCGGAGGCGGCAAGCTGTCTTCAGCTGCCCCCTAAAAAATATCTCGTCCGGGCCAGGAGGATCAGGAATGCTGCGCCGCCTGCCGATGCCGTGGAGCATGAGGTGGGCCGAATTCTCTTCGCCAGGGGCTACCGGGCCGACCTGTCCCATCCGGAGCTGCTCTTGCGGGCGATCATCACCTCGGGCAAGATCGTTCTGGGAGTTGAGGTGGCCCGGACAGACAGAAGCTCCTTTGAGATGCGCCGTCCCCACCTCAAGCCCTTCTTTCATCCCGGCGTTCTCATGCCCCGCATGGCCCGCTCTCTGGTCAACCTGACCCAGGTTCGGGCCGGTGAGATTCTTCTTGATCCTTTTGCCGGGACCTGCGGCATACTGATTGAGGCCTGCCTCATAGAAGTGAATGGAGTGGGAATCGAGGTGCAGCCTTCTCTGGTCAGGGGTGCCCGGTGCAACCTACAGGGCCTGGATTGCAGCCTGCTCTTGGGAGACGCCAAGCGCCTGCCCCTGAAAGACGCCAGCATAGATGCCGCCGTCCTGGACACGCCCTACGGCCGGTCGGCCAAGATCATGGCTGCATCCAAGGAGCTGCTGTTGAAAGAGAGCCTGGAGGAGCTGTTCCGGGCGATACGACCAGGCAGACGGATGGCCATAGTGGCGGACAGATCGATTGAGGAGATGATTGAAGAAGTGGGCTTTGTGCTGCTGCAAAAGCACACCGATAGGGTGCACCGGAGCCTGACCAGGCAGATATTCATATGCAGAAGATGAGAGCGGGGGCAGTCATAGCCTGAATAGAGCCAATAGTCAGGAGATACAATAGAAGATATTAAATCGCAAGAGAGCTTCTAACTGTACAATGAGGCTTTTAATCCTTCTCCTTTCCATGATCTGCCTGTTTCTCCTCTCCGGCTGCATTGAGCAGGAGGAGGATAGTGTCAGACCGGTGGAAGAGAGCCGGGGAATGGTCATTGTTACTATCAGCTCTCCCAGCGGTGGAGAGATATTAAAAGGAGATAGCGAGGTCCTATTTGAGGCCGAAGCAAAGGGCGGCAAAGAGCCTTATGCCTATCTCTGGAGTTCAAACCTGAATGGAGAGCTCTCTACCAAGGCCTCATTCCGCCAGAATCCATCCGATCTGGCCAAGGGACGACATATGATCATTGCCGCAGTCAAAGATGCCAACGGAATATCCGGCCAGGGCAGCGTCCAGATCAATGTGATGTAGAGGCCGATGGCAACAAGGCTTCTGCTCTTTTATGAGAGTTCGCCAAAAAAGAGCAATAATAAAATTCTTTTTTAGCCTGAAACCTCCTGGCTATCACGGGCTTAATCCTCTTGCCTCTGGAAGTAAGGAAAAATGGTTATGGAACCTTTTTTTATCACAACTTCGATGAACATGCCTGGTGCAAGCCCCGCCTCATTCAGCATCTTTTCCGATAAGACTATCTTTCCACTTCCGTTAACTGAATGAAGCAACTGTCTTTTCAGGACCATCGTATTGCTCGGGTCAGTCATCTCCGCACAGGGCGTCTCTAGTTAGGGTATCTTATAATAAGGCTTTCCCTGATCTCCTGATCCGGCCTTCAAACCGCCGGACGGAACCGGACCATGACATCAGATAAGATCTTTTCTTTTGGCCCGCTCTCTCCGGGCTATCTTTTCCGCATTCCAGTCTGTGAATGTGCGCCCCTTTATGGCCAGGCTCAAAAAAAGCGCTGCAAAGACCCATAATCCCAGCCCGATTATGACCGGGAAGACCAGCCAAAAGAGAAATACCATCAATACCAGCCCCACAATGAAAAAGCAGGCTGCAATTCCCCCATAGAGCAACCTTCTGGATCTCTCCATCTCCTCAGGCATGAGAAGCTGATTGATCTGCAAACTATATAGCTTAGACCATCTGGTTGAGATCTTCATCTTCTCTCTCCAGAACTGGCCGATCTCCCAAGGCTGCAGCCAACCGAGGGCCCCGCTCATCTCCAGAACTGCCACCAGCGCTTCTTCTTGACCTCAATCGCTCTTGGCGGAGAGAGGGCAGCAGTTTGATGAATGGGGAACGGCTCGATGGCTGGCACTCTTTTCCTTTGCCCATCCACCAATCTCACATCGCCTGTCTTATCCTCCATAGCTGAGACAAATAGGATCTCCTGGGATTAAAGCTCTGTGCAGTGTGACTTCGAGGCTTTGCATCCGGTTTGATGAATTAGTCCTGAGCCTTTCTCAAAGCCGGGATCGATATCGTTCTCCCAAATCTTCTCATCTGTTTCCCAATTCACTCTCGATTCGGTCCAGGAGCCTTTCCATCAGAGAACCGGCACAGTCAGATCCATCTCCGCCGGAAGCCAGAGCCTGGGGCTCCTGCACATAAGGCCCTGCCGCCAGATCATCGGAGCAATTGACCAGGAGGCGTTTCATGCTCTCCGGCGTCGTCTCCAGATGGAACTGCAGGCCTATGGCCTTTCCCAGGATAAAGGCCTGGTTGGGGCAGGCATCGCTCTCTGCGGTTCGCGCCGCTCCGGGAGGAATGGAGAATGTGTCGCCATGCCAGTGCAATGCAACGAAGCTATCCGGCAGAACGGAAAACACCGGCGAGGCTCGACCTGCCTCCGTCAATCGGACCGGAAACCAGCCAATCTCCTTGTATCTGTTCTTTGTGACCACGCCACCCAATACATCCGAGATCATCTGGGCTCCCAGGCATACTCCCAAAACGATCTTGCCGCCGGATATGGCCCTGCCGATCAACTCTTTTTCTTTAGCCAGCCAGGAGTATTTATCCTCCTGATAGATATTCATAGGTCCGCCCATGATGATCAGCCAGTCAAAGCCGGATGGATCGGGCAGCTCTTCTCCGCAGAATAACCTGGTTCGGCTCAGAGCATGACAGCGTGACAGAGCCCAGCTCTCCATTCCGGCCAGGTCCTCAAATGGGACATGTTGAAGATAGTGAATCCTCATGAAGAACGCCCCTTTTGCCTTGTATCTCTGCCTGCATTTATTGATCTATATCAAGTATTTGATTGCCTAAAAAAAATCATATGATTTATTGCATTAATTTAGCCGGATCTGCTTGAGTCTCGACTGTATTCGAATCTTCAAAATCGAAAGCCTCTTATGGGACCAGGCAGCAATGTCCCGCTTATGCCATCCCGCTCGAGCCCGGAGTATCTCATCTACGGCGCAGGAGCCATAGGCAGCGTTTTAGGTGGATTTCTGCATAAGATCGGCTGCTCGGTAACCCTGGCGGGAAGAGGAGAGCACTTTCGGGCTCTCTCCGAGAGGGGCCTCGAGATCACGGGAATCTGGGGAGAGCACTATATGCCACCGGAGGATGTGCGGACCCTCTCCGGCAAGATGGAGGCAAAAAGCTTTCCAGTCATACTATTATGCGTGAAATCAAAGGACACCCTGGCTTCGGCCGCCGAGGCTGCACCTCTGCTCCAGGATGATGGGATTATGATCTCCATGCAAAACGGCCTGAACAACTGGGAGGCGGTGGCCGGGCAGGTGGGAGACAAGCGCACCGCAGGAGCGCGGGTCATATTCGGGGCGGAGATCACAGAGCCCGGCCGGGCAAGAGTGACGGTCAATGCCGATGATGTCCTGCTGGGCGAGCCCTTCCAGCCGGTGAACCGACCGCTCCTGGAAGCGGTGCAGCAGGACCTCTTCTCCTCCGGCATTCCCACCCGCATTGTAGGCAAAGAGGAGATCTGGGCCGCCCTATGGGGCAAGGTGCTCTACAACTGCTCTCTCAATCCCCTGGGGGCACTGCTGGAGGTGCCCTATGGAAGGCTGGGCGAGAGCCCGGAGACCAGAGAGATCATGAGGCAGGTGATCCGGGAGATCTTTCTGGTGATCCGGGCCAAAGAAGTTGAGGTTCCCTACAGGGATGCTGAGGAATACTACCATTTTCTCCTGGATAAGCAGCTTCCCCCCACTGTGGATCACCGGGCCAGCATGCTCCAGGATATACTGGCGGGCAGAAGGACAGAGATTGATGCTTTAAATGGGGCCATCTCCCAGTACGCCAGGCAGTACGGGATACCTGCTCCCTGCAATGATCTTCTCACTGCTCTTATCAAGTTCAAGGAGAAGAGAAATTTTTCATCCTCTCTTGAGCAGCATTAACCAGATCAGGGTCCGGTGGACCTGAGGCAATTACGGCTAATCCTGATCCTTAGCCGCCTTCAGTGCCCCGGCATACATTATCAGCTCCTCCAAGAGCCTCCTCGCCTGGCCGTGCTGCGATTTTCCCAGGAGCTGGCCCTGATCATCGAAGAGCTCCTGCACCTTGGGAAAGTGAACCGCCTCACCGATGGGAAGCAGGTGAAGGGCGATACAGACCAATCGAAGCTGCTCTGTCATGCGCACCCCTCCCCAAGGCCCGGAGGAGACGGCACATATGCCCACCGGCTTGTGGGCATACTCGGAGAATAGCATATCCACCATCATCTTCAGCTCCCCGGGATAGCCGTGGTTATATTCAGGAGAAACAATGATCAGACCGTCCATCCGCTCTACCTTTTCGGCCAGCTTTTTGGCCTGGGGGCTTTTTTTGCTGTTGTCCGTAGCCGGGAGGCGATAGTCCCGCACATCGATGATCTCACTCTCGAGGCCTGCCTCCAGGGCCTTTTGCATCATAAACCGGGCCGCCTTCTCCGACTGGCGGCCCTCTCTGGCTGTGCCCAGGATGATGGGAATGTACATCAAACTGCCTCATCGAAACTATGCCGGCATTCGACCACACCGGCAGCGCCTTTCATCGCTGCGATATTCTTTATCGAAGTCATGAGTGCCTCATCAAGGTCGCATCACACCGGAGGGCGATGCTCTGCCTGCGTCAGCTAGAGAGAGAACCATAGTCAGGTTGGCCAGCAGGACGACAAAGGGGCAATCATCCATCGCCTTCACCAGAGGACGATATAGACTGTATCTCCCTCTTTCTTGCCCTTGAGAAGCTGGCAGTGTCTGAGTATGGCAAACTGATTCTCGAGCTCCGTTGGAGGCAGATTGAACCTCTCCATAATCTCATTCCTGGTGGCTTTGCCCTTATCCCGGATGAACTCATAGATCTCCTTCTGCAGATCGGTGAGGCCTTCCGTCCCCTCCAGGCCGTGGCTCTCCCGAAAGATCTTCTTTGACCTCTCCCCCCAGGGGTCACAGACCCTGATACGGTGTCCCGCATCGATATAGCAGTCCTCGCAGAAGGTCTTTCCCTCGGTCGAGAATACCTCATCCTCAGGTATGCTCTTGCCGCAGTTCTGGCATTTTATGCCCTCAATCATAATCGACCCCAACCTCGAATCTAAAAAATTCCTGCTTTATTCCTCATCCAGAAGAAGGGCGGCAGTGTTATAGCCTGAGCCCATGCGCGCCAGTCCGGCGATGGCCGCAGCCTCCAGCATCTCCTCCCGGCTGGCGCCCTTGAGCAGAGCTATCTTCCTATGCCGCCTGATGCATTGATCGCATCTCACGGCAGCCGAGCAGGCCAGGGCAATAAGAGCTTTGTCCTTTTCCGATATACAGCCCTCTTTCATGACCTCGGCCATCAGTTTGCCGAAAGAGTTCTCTGCTCCTTCTCCCAGGGCCGCTACAAACTCCTCTACCCTTGAATCTTCTGCGGTCATATCCTCTCATTCTCCTGGGCGCATATTTCCCTTAAAGCCATGCCAGCTCCAGGCTGCATATGCGCCCTTGCTGCATTGCAGCCGGAACAATGCTCAACATGTTATATCAATATGATGAATGCAGCTATAAGATGCAATTTAGCCATTAAGCTGGCCCCTCCCGCCTCATTGGAGAACTTATTTACCATGACTGGACCATCTCACGCTCATGTGCGCCACATGCGGCTGTGGAATCGATCTGGGCGGCATCGAGGATATCTTTGCCAAGGACTATCGGTGCGGGGACTGTCAACTGGTCTTCAAGGGCTTCGGCTATAGAGTCACCTGCCCCCGCTGCAAGTCTGGGAATGCCAGGAAGGTTTAATTAGCCCTTCTCTGGCATTTTTTCTGGAGTATTCAAATGTCCGAGCATATTCTTGAGATGGCCAAGGCCAAGGTCAGGATTAATGACGGCAAGATCGAGGTCCTGAGTGACCCTGGCATCGGCTTCTGCCCCCTGCGCCGGGATCTGTATGGCATATTAGAGGAGAGCCGGGAGAGCGTGGAGCGGGTCTTGAAGATTCACATGGGGCAGTGTGGCATGTACGGCCCGGCCAGGGTTCTGGAGATGGATGAGAAGCCGGTCAGCTTCGGGGCCTCGGAGATTCTCAGCGACGGGATGAAGGAGGGCCTGCTGGAAGCGGCGGTTCTGGCATGTGAGGGTGCAGGCAGCGTGATCGTCTCCCGGCCGGATGTACTGCAGGCTATCGGAGCCCACATGACCGGCCTGATCCGCACCGAGCCTGTAGCCGAGATCCAGGATGGGCTGGAGGCAAGGGATGCCATTCTTCTCGATCGGAATGCCGGATTAAATCAATTGAAGGCTTTCGAAAAAGCAGTGGCAATGGGCTTCAAGAAGATCGCTGTGACCCTGGCAGGGGAGGATGCCCCTGATGCTTCCGACTTGAGAAGGAGAGGAGAGGATCTGGGAGTGGCCACAGTGATCTTGGCGGTACACACCACAGGAGTTACATCAAGCCAGGCCGAGGCTCTGGCGGAAAGCTGCGACCTGGTCTGGTCCTGTGCCTCCAAGGCGGTGCGGGAGGAAGCAAGAGAGAGGGCACTGCTGCAGATGGGCCTCGCCATCCCCGTCTTCGCCTTCACCCTGACGGGAAAGAGGCTGCTATTAAACCGGGCTATGCACTTTCCTGGCCAATTGGTCATGCACCGGGCTGCTCTGCCCCTGGCGCCGGAGGATAAGCAGCCCCGGCCACTGATCTAGCTCTTCCCGGCTTTCTTTACTGGCATAAAATACTTTGAATCGATATGTCATGCGTTGATTGATTAGCTCAATCGGCGTTTGCTTGCATGAGCGCATGCATATTTTCACTCTGAGCTAGAATTCATCCGCATGTATCTTTTAATTTCTTTTCTTTGCAGGCCTTTTAGCAGATCTCTTGGAGGTCTTTTTTCGCTTATGGTCTTTTATTAATCCGATTCTTTGTAGCTCATCTTGAATCTCCTTTAATCCTTCGGAGACTCTTTCGAGAATATCAATGCTCAGTATTCCCGACAAATCTGACGGCATCTCTGTGTCAGCCTTCTTGATGATGCAGACACGATCACGGCCAAAGCGGCCGTAAAACCATCCAAGCTCGAATAGCACATTAGGGCGAGCCTGAGAGTACCTGTTGCCTTTCTTTTTAACGAGGTCGTCAGGAGTAATAAGCGCGAAAGCATAACAACAATCATCAGCTAACTTCTCGAACTTCTCAATTATAGTCTCACCAGCCGACGGCTCCTCCTTAAGCACAACAATTTCCTGATTCAGATCTTCCAAGATATCTTGGAGTTCACGCCATTTTCCTTCATCGTGGCCATGGATGATAAATATCTTGTCTCCTTTAGGAGTTAAATTGGTGTGAAGCGCCTGCTTCTTGCTAAATTCATCAATGCGTGTCTTCAAGCGCTCAGCTTGGGTAGCGCAAAGTCCAACCAATGATATATATGTTGGATCAAGGGTTGTCGGAATTGATTCAGCCCTTCGATATTCTATCACTGCTTCTTGAAGCAGCTCAACATAACGACTAATATTCCCCTGGTATCCGACCATTTCCGCTCGAATCCAGGCGTCAGAAGCATTTAAAACAACTTGAAAGATCGAAAAGAGAGGTTTGGAAATTTGGGCGAATTCCTTGTCTGAGTAGGGCAATTGCTCATAATCCTTGAGAGCAGTTATGCTTTTATCAGCATCAGCCAATCCCTCGGAAATCTTCTCGATTGCTCTTTCAAAACGACCTTCCGTTATAAAGATCATAATTTGAGTCAGGGAGGAATAAAGAGAGATCAGATTTTTAATAATTTCAATCGCAAGCAATTCGTCCTTTGGAGCTTTCTGCTTTGAGACCTCATCGAATAGCGCCTTTGCAGTGCGGGCAGCTATGTCGACTTGCTGTACGTTTTGAAACAACATGCCTTGGACAGCGCTGCCGAGCTGCTCCTCCATTTTAGATAATGCTTCTCCTGTTTGTGAGTCTGAACTACCCTCAGTTGGTACCAACTCTGCATCTATTTTAATTGGTTTTTCTTCACCTCGTGGTACAGGCTCTCGATCAATGGCCATCTTTTTCCCTCCAATCCTCAAATACAGGTTAAATTAACTAAACGATTATAAATGATATCATCTGACACTCTTCTTTGACGAATCTATCTCTATCCTGTAATATGTAACCTAAAGTTATTTAAAATTTATCCTTTTATCATTTTCATAAGTGAAATTGCGGAGCACCCATGCCCGAAAAACCAAGTTAAAACACACATCCCGTTTATCCCAGCTGCAAAGAGCAGCCTGATATCACATTTAAAAATAAAATTAAAATAGTAAAGAGGGAGAATTTCTCTCAACTTTGATAACGTAAGCTAACAAAAACTTTTTATTTAAAGATGTATTATACAGTAGAAAAAAATGCGGCTGAAATAACTCTTTCGGAAAGGGCAATATATGGGAAAAATTGGAGAGATCTTTATAAGTCACACGCATCCTGATGCAGAGATTGCTCAAGCCCTCAGCGATGCTATTGAAGGCGTATTTGGGGATTTGCTTATTACCAGCTATTCAACCAAGATGGAATCTGATGGGGGTATTAAGCCCGGAGAGGATTGGTTTCGCTGGATAGTTCAAAAAGTACGCACCGCAAATATTGCTGTTATCCTGCTTACTCCTACTTCCGTCCAGAAGCCCTGGATTCTTTGGGAGGCTGGCGCCGTATATGGAGCAGGCATAGCTTCAGAACAGTCCAATGCAAGAAAGGTCCGACCCTTGATCTATAATCTATCCAATAATCAAGTGCCATCGCCATTTGCCAATATACAAGGAGTGCATGGAGACCAATTCTCAGGGATAGAGCGTTTCTTGATAGATTTGATCGAAGATTTTGCGCCGCTGATGGAGAAAAATCAACTGGTCAATGCAGGCAAGATGCTTGGGCCGACTATTGACAGATATCTTGATCAGATCAGGAAGGGGATGCGAAATGCGCCTTTGATTCCAACCGAGGCTGCTATTCAAGAATGGTGCCAGAGATTGGATGAGCTCATTGATCAAAACCGTATATCTGAGATAGAATATATTCACGATTGGCTCAATCTAACCTTCGGCCGGGATCGAGACGAGCAACCACTACCTTTAGACCTCAGATTGCACCGTCGCTTAGGCAATGCTTATCGAGCCGCTAAGGTCCATGATAAAGCAGCCCAAGAGTTCAGGCTTGCACTCGAACTCGCTCCCCGTGATATATTTCTCTTAAGGAACCTTGGCCTATCTTACCTAGACGATAAGAAGAAGGATGAAGCTTCAAAGGTCATTAATCGAATTGCTGAGCTGGACAAGTACGCATTCGTCCGCAACACCGAGTGCGCTGCACTCAAGGCACGTCTTGAACGTGAAAATAACAGCCTAGAGAGCGCTGCTGAAACATACCGCAATGCTCTAAATTTTAATCCCGCCTCGTACTACCTCGCCGATGTCCTCGGCCAAACATTGCTTGATCTTGGGAAGATAGATGAGGCAAAGACTGTATTTAGCAGAGCCATAGATATAATTAATTCTCTCAATGAGAGAA
Organism: Methanothrix sp.; assembly: GCA_017994055.1. Classification (GTDB taxonomy): domain Archaea; phylum Halobacteriota; class Methanosarcinia; order Methanotrichales; family Methanotrichaceae; genus Methanothrix. The sequence continues at coordinate 39,606 of JAGOLL010000007.1, read as the reverse complement.
ATATATGGATATATGCCACACTGGCAACATCATCATTAGTTCTTAACAAAGAAACTGATGCGGTAGGCTATTTAAGGAATATTGCTGAGCTGAGACCCGATCCAGATGATATCGATCGAATAATTAGTGGTCTGGAACGCATTCAAAAGCGGCTAAATATGCAAATCTCTTCTATTGATAGCTGGCGAGAAATATTGAGAGGTGGATTATGAACAATGCCACAGAAGTTAATGCGAGTGAGGTAATTAAGACCGCCTGGAGAGATCAGGCTACCTGGTCCGAAACGGCAAACCAACTCAAGACAGAATTGACCAAGTGGAGAAATCGTGCGGCATTCGCCGGTGTTCTTGGGGCTTTTCTCGAGACACTAGCCGCTGCGTTGGTCGGACTGGATGAAAAATGGCTATGGCTTCGTGCCTCAATCGCCCTTGTCGGTGCAGTCGTCCTGGCAGTGGTTCCGTTTGTAATGCGGACCAAAGCATCAAAAGACCAAGTAAGGGAATGGGTCCGTGCCCGTTCGGCCTCAGAAGCTTTGAAAGAGACAATCTACAGGTATCTCATCGGTGTGCAGCCATTCAGGCCAAATTCAACGCCCACAGATCTCATCGAGCGCATACAAGCAATAATTGAAAAGGTAAATGACTTAAGCATACATGCCGCCTCGGTCAAGGTTCCGCAAAAGGAACGCCCTCTCGCCCTCACCATGCCCAATCTTTCCATCGATGAATACGTGAGATTGAGAGTCGATGGTCAGATCGACGGATTCTACCGTCCAAAGGGATTTGAAAATGCGAAAGCTGCCAAACGGCTGCATGATCTGGAGTTCTGGCTCGGCATGCTGGCGGTCGTCATGGGCGCTCTTGCAAGTGCAGCAGTGGCTTCCGGGGTACCCCAGCTCTCCGCTCTTGGCCCATGGGTAGCGGTCGTGACCACTGCTACTGCCGCAGTTACAGCTCACCTTGCAGCCTCGCGTTATGATCATCTAGCCATGACATACTTTAGCACAGCTAATCGTCTTACCGCTATACGCGATGGATGGCGCGCCAATCCCAATCAGGATGATCCCAATATCATCGCTCAGTTCGTAGACAGCTGTGAGCATGCGATCTCAACTGAGAACGAAGGTTGGCTTGCAGAGTTTACTCGAGAGAAAAACGAAGGATGAGGTCGCCCTTAAAGCAATTAGCATCTGCTTGAGACAGCTAAAGCCAGGCTGCGCCTTCCGAGCGGTGCGGGAGGCAGCTAGAGAGAAGGCGCTCCTTCAGATGGGCAGATCCATACCCGTCTTCGCCTTCACTCTGGCGGACAAGAGGCTGCTCCTGAACCGGGCCCTGCACTTTCCGGGAGCCCTGGTACATGCACCAATCCACCCTGCCCCTGGCGCCGGAGGATAAGCAGCCCCGGCCACTGATCTAGCTCTTTATAGGATCTGACAGGAGAGGATTTTCAGTGCAACTATACCCCCAGAGCCAGCCTCAGCGTATTTCTCACCGCCGGGGCCAGACCCAGGGTGATCAGCGTCAGCCTGGTCAGATTTTTCAGGGATGGCTCCTGAATGGATCGATCGATCATATAGAGCACAGGCAGCAGCACGGCCAGCTTGAGGGGGAACATGACCACTGCCGTTCCGGCCAGATCTATGAGGTATGTGGGCAGAACATGCTTCTCCTGATAGAAGAACCAATCCACACCCAGGTAGGTGGAGCTGGCATCCAGCATATGGGCGTAGATGATCATCCGGTTCAATCCTTCCTCCAAAAATCCGAGCCGGAAGACATGCTGCACCAGGAGGATTACACCTGCTGCCAGGACTGAGCCCAGGATGAAAACTGCGGCAATGACCCAACCGTTTTCGACCTCCTTTGAGGAGAGCAGGGCCAGGTTCAGGGCCGTCCAGATTAATCCAATGGCTGCATAGCGGGAGTGAAATCCTTCCTTCCAGATCCGCCTTGTAATAAAGAGGCTGGCAGCGGTGACCAGGAAAACCAGAAAGAATATCAGCGGGGTGATCAGCAGATACCTCCCGGGGGCGGCAACCATATCCGCATCCTCAATCACCCTCAGGCTGGAGCCGGCCAGTATGTAGGGCAGGGTGAATAGGACCAGCCTGCCGTCCACCGCCACCCCGGTGCGGCCCAGGATCCGGATCAATCCCAGCACCGCCAGCCCTAGGATCAGAGCCCAGGTGATGGTATCCACTGGATTGTAGCTGGTATCATAGATGATGGGATCTATGTAATACCTCTGGATGAATGAGGAAAGGGCTTGTTTCACTGCATTTCCACCACAGTCTGCGGTTATCTATCCCCCTTATATTTTAGCTGTTTGAATGTCTTAACCAGAGGATGGGCGGCGGAAAGTATTTATAGGGCAAAAGGAGAAGGCAAGCTGTCCATTTTCTGATTTTAGTTGAGGTAATTAAATGGTCGAGGTGTTCAAAGGTACAACTACGGTAGGTGTACTCTGCGATGAGGGTGTGGTCCTTGCATCGGAGAGCCGGGCTACCATGGGCAGCTTCATAGCCAGCAGCACTGCTAAGAAGATCTATCAGATCGACGATCTGGTGGGCTTGACCACGGCCGGTGTGGTGGGAGACGCCCAGTCTCTGGTACGCATGGTTCAGGTTGAGGCCAGGCTGTATAAGATGCAGAGAGGCGAGAGCATGACTGTGCGTGCTATAACTACAATGCTCTCCAATATCCTGTCCTCCCGCCGATACTATCCTTTCATGGTCCAGCTGGTGATGGGCGGAGTGGACCGCTACGGCCCCAAGATCTACTCGCTTGATGCCCTAGGCGGCCAGATCGAGGAGAGGAGGGTGGTGGCCACAGGCTCAGGATCGCCCACAGCCTACGGCGTGCTGGAAGCCCTGTACAAGCCCGGCATCAGCATGGAGGACGGGGTGGTGCTGGCGGCCAAGGCCATTCACAATGCCATGAAGCGCGATTCTGCTTCAGGGGACAAGATTGAGCTGGTCCGGATCACCGATAAATACGAGGAGGTAGGAGAGCCGGAGTTTTTGGAGATCAGCAAGCTCCTCTAACCTTTTTTTGGATGTGTTCTATTGTCTGTAGAAGAAGTTCTTTTTGAGCTCAAAAGGAAAGTTCAGAGCAAGCTGCCCCCGGACATAGGGGTCACCGGGCTCGAATTCGAGGGTCCTGAGCTGGTCATATACACCGACGACCCCAAGAAATTGGCCGACGACGGCGAGATCATAAGAAACCTGGCCAAGGAGCTGCGCAAAAGGGTGGTGGTACGGCCGGACCTCAAGGTTCTGGCCGATCCGGAGACAGCCAAGCTCAAGATCCAGGAGGTCGTCCCCAAAGAGGCGGTTATCACCAACTACTATTTTGATGGTGAGACGGGAGAGGTTCAGGTCGAGGCGGAGAAGCCCGGACTGGTCATAGGCAGGCACGGCTCCACCCTCCGGGAGATCACCAAGCTCATCGGCTGGACGCCAAAGGTGGTCCGGACTCCTCCGGTTCGCTCTGCCACCATTGCCAACATCAAAGACTATCTGCGGAGCGTTCAAAACGAGAGAAAGACCATCTTGCGCACCGTAGGCCGCAAGATCCACCGGGATACAGCATCCAAGGACCAGTGGATCAGAATCACCACACTGGGAGGATGCCGGGAAGTGGGTCGGAGCTGCATGCTTCTGTCCACCCCGGAGTCGAGGATCATCATCGACTGCGGCGTAAATGTGGGCTCAGACGACTCTGCCACTCCTTTTCTTTATGTGCCTGAGGTCTATCCCTTAAATCAGATCGATGCCGTGGTCCTTACCCATGCCCATCTGGACCATGCCGGCCTGGTTCCCATGCTTTACAAATACGGCTACGAGGGTCCGATTTACTGCACTCCTCCTACCAGAGATCTCGCTGTTCTTCTCCAGCTCGACTATATTGAGATCGCTGGCCGGGAAGGAAAGAGGCTGCCTTATGACTCGGCTATGGTTCGCGAGGCTCTCAAGCATACCATCACCCTCAACTATGGGGATGTGACCGACATCGCACCAGACACCAAGCTGACAATGCACAATGCAGGACATATCCTGGGCTCATCCATTGCCCATTTTCATATCGGAGATGGCCTGTACAATGTGGCATTCACCGGGGACCAGAAGTTCGAGAGGACCCGGCTCTTTGATCCCGCCGTATGCAACTTCCCCCGCCTGGAGACCCTGGTCACCGAGGCCACCTACGGCGGCACAAACAGCACCCAGCCCTCCCGAAAGGAGGCGGAGCAGCATCTGATCAAGGTGGTAAAGGATACAGTCACCCGGGGCGGCAAGGTTATAATCCCCGCCTTCTCCGTGGGCCGCAGCCAGGAGGTCATGGTGGTGCTGGAGGAGGCCATCAGGAAGAAGGTTATAGACGAGGTGCCCGTCTGTTTAGACGGCATGATCTATGAGGCCACAGCCATTCATACCACCTATCCCGAGTACCTCAATAACGACTTGAGGGATCTCATCTTCCATAAGGGGATCAATCCCTTCCTGGCCCAGTGTTTTGTGCAGGTGGAGACCCCCAAGCAGAGGACGGAGATCGTGGAAGGACCGCCCTGCGTCATCCTGGCCACCAGCGGCATGCTCAACGGGGGACCGGTCCTGGAGTATCTCAAGCGGCTGGGCCCAGATGAAAGGAACACCCTGGTCATAGTGGGCTACCAGGCGGAAGGGACGCTGGGCCGGCGCATTCAGAAGGGCTGGAAGGAGTTGCCCCTTTCCGTAGAAGGCAAGACCCAGACGGTCAAGATCAACCTGGAGGTCATAACCGTGGACGGCTTCTCCGGGCACTCCGATCGCCAGCAGCTCATGGAGTACATGCGCCGCATCTATCCCAAGCCGGGAAGGGTTCTCACCAACCACGGCGAGGAGGGCAACTGCCTGGATCTGGCCAGTTCCATCTACAAGAGGTACAGAATACCAACCATGGCTCCAATGAACCTGGAGACGGTACGGCTGATCTAAGCGGCAGATCTATTAAAAAGCTTTATCAAATCAAAAGGATAATGGCAAGACGAGGTTATTTGTGACGGGAAAGCGAACTCGGATCATCAACGATCCATCGGATCTGGTCCCATTGTTGCAGGCCTTCGGCTCCGATGTGCACAAGAAGGTCTTTGATGAGCTGAGCAGGGAGTGGCGCACGGAAAAGGAGCTGATCGGCCTTCTAGGAGACGAGGCCAGTGTTCACCGCAGCGTTGCCCTCCTGAGGAAGAGCGGCCTCATTGAGACCAAGTGGAGGGTTCCCGAGCCTGGGGCAAGTCCGGAGAAGGAGTACCACTCCACCTATTCCCGGGTGCAGGCCAGCTTCGGAGCGACCATGGAAGATCTCAGCGAGCTGATCAGCCTCACCTTCATGTCCGAGGAGGAGCTGCGAGCGGTGACGGAGAAGCTGCAGAAGATGGTGGTTGGCGGCAATAACTCCCTATCCAATCTCTCCCGGGAGCTGGGGCTGAGCCAGATTTTCATCCGGGGCGTGGCCAAGAGGGCAGACGGCCTGGCGGTGAGAGGCCAGCGCATCGAGCCCTATGTCGAGGACTTCTGATGACCAGTGTCCTGCAGAGCAAGAGGGAGAGTTCACGTTTTCAGATTCTGGTAGAGATAGCCGCTCATCAGCCCAACCTGCGACAGAAAGAGGTGGCAGAGAGCCTGGGGGTCACGCCACAAGCCATCTCCGAGTACATCAAAGAGCTGGTGGCGGACGGGCTGGTGACCACCGACGGCCGGATGCGCTACAGCATCACCAAAGAGGGGGTAGAGTGGCTTCTGGAGAGTGCCGCAGAGCTGAAGCGCTATGCTCGGGTGGTTATGGAGGAGATCATCAGCCATGTCTCGGTCTGGACGGCTATAGCTGAGGCCGATTTAGAGGAGGGGGAGCGTGTCTCTCTGGAGATGCGCGGCGGTCTCTTATATGCCAATAAGAAAGAGGGCATCGAGGCCAGCGGAGTTGTGATCGGAGCCGTTGGATCCGGCGAGGATGTGGGTGTCTCCGACCTGAGGGGCTTGATCAGCCTGGAGGAGGGAAGAGTTATCCTCTGCAAGGTGCCCCGGGTGCAGAACGGCGGCTCGCGCAAGATCGATCTGGCTAAGCTATCCCATCAGGTCAGCCGGGCGGCCAAAGTGGGCTGCCTGGGCATCGAGGCCCTCTCCGCCCTGCGCAAAGTTGGACGCGAGCCGGATATCATATTCGGGGCCAAGGAGTTTGCGGTAGAGGCGGCATATCATGGACTCGGCTCAGTGATTGTGAGCGTGGACGAGCAGATACCCGGCCTGCTCACCCGCCTGGAGTCGGAAGGTCTCAAGTACGAGCTGATCGACCTCACATCGGAATAGATCCAATTTTAGGAATGACATTTCAGGTTCTGGCTCAGGCAGATCGCTCTCGCATACTGCTTCTGCCTCAAAGCGGCAGCAAGACACTATTCGAGGGGTATCTGCGGCTCAAGGATATGCCTCAGGGTCCCAGGGCGTTTAAATTTCTGGTGAAGAAGGACGGCCAGCCGGAGAGGTTCCTGCCACCAGAAGATGCCCTGAGGATGCTGCGGCGGGCTCAGGCAATCTATCTGGTCCGGGGCGATCCCATCTTGGAGAAGAGGTTCATCGAGCTATTGCAGGCCTATCAGCTAAAGCACAGATTTGTGCAGGTCTGCAACCACTGCCTGGGGGAGAGGCGGGTCACCTATGTAGATGCTGACGCCATAACCTACAAGGGCCGGCGCATCTGTGAGAACTGCGCTGCGGCGGAGCTATTGCGTGAGGCGGACTTTCGCAAGCTCTCCCGGCCGGCCAAGGCCCATCTGGCCAGGATCCTCAAAGAGAGGAGGAACCTCGATGATGTGGTGGGGCTGCTCTCATTGCAGAGGCTCGAGCCGGAGCTGACCCGCTTCGATATAATTGCTGCCAGCCGGGAGGAGCCCACTCTGCCGCTGGCCTCCATTGCCCTGCCACCGCCCCTGATGCAGCTCTTGCAGCGCCGTTTGACCAGGCTTCTTCCGGTGCAGTCCCGCTCGGTCAAATCCGGCCTCTTGGAAGGGAGGCATCAGCTGGTGGTATCAGCCACGGCCACGGGAAAGAGCCTGGTAGGGGAGATGGCCGGGATCAAGAACCTGCTGGAAGGAAAAGGAAAGCTGCTCTTCTTGGTTCCGCTGGTGGCTTTGGCCAATCAGAAGTTCGATCAGCTCTCCGCCTACCGGGAGCTGGGATTTCAGAGCTCCATCCGGGTGGGAGTCAGCCGCATCCGCCTGGGGAGGGGGCGCAAGATTCCCCAAAGCCTGGATGCGGATATCATCGCTGGCACTTATGAGGGCATAGACCAGGTCATCCGCAGCAAAAAGAGCCTGGGCCGGGTTGGCACAGTGGTCATAGATGAGGTGCATATGCTGGAGGATGCCGAGCGCGGCCACCGCCTGGCGGGGATGATTGCCAGGCTCAAGAACGCCGCTCCGGCGGCCCAGTTCATCTTCCTCTCCGCCACAGTGGGCAATCCGGCTGCCCTGGCCAGGAGGCTTGGCGCAACTTTGGTCGAGTACGAGGTCCGGCCGGTGCCCATAGAGAGGCACCTCATATTCTCCTCTGGGCCGGAGAAGAGAAAGCTGCTGCGCCAGCTATGCCGGGAGGCCCAGGATCTGACCTCATCCACAGGCTATCGGGGCCAGAGCATAGTCTTTACCAACTCCAGAAAGAACTGCTATGCCCTGGCCGATGCCATTCCTGGCGCGGCAGCTTACCATGCCGGCCTGCAGTATCCGGAGAGAAAGAGGATCGAGGAGCTATTCGGGGAGGGCAGGATTCATACAGTGGTCACCACTGCTGCCCTGGCAGCGGGGGTGGACTTTCCCGCCTCCCAGGTGGTCTTCGAATCTTTAGCCATGGGCATAGAGTGGCTCAATGTACATGAGTTCAACCAGATGCTGGGCCGGGCGGGCCGGCCCGGCTACCACGACCGGGGGCTGGTCTACATCCTGGCCGAGCCGGGCCGGCGCTTCTCCTCCGGGCGGGGAGAGTCGGAGGATGAGATGGCTCTCGCCCTCTTAAACGGCCAGATGGAGGATGTCTCCCCCCAGTTCGAGGAGCAACAGCAGCTGGAGGAGGTCCTAGCTAATGCTGTGGCCTCCCGGAGCAGGGCGGATCTGGAGAGGCTGCATGCTCTCACCCTGGGCCTCGATGACCTGAAAAGCGCTCTTGTCTCGCTGGAGAAGGCGGGACTGGTCCAGGGCATCGCCCCCACCCGGCTGGGCGAAGCGGCGGCGGCGCACTTTCTCACCCCGGAGCAGGTGGAGAGCATTTCCAGGCTGCTGAAAAAGGGGAAGAGGCCTCTGGAGATTGCTGTGGAGCTGGAGAGCTTTGAGGACCTGTACCTAAAGTTCGCTGAGCGGATATCGACAAAGCTGCACATGCAGATCTCCCAGAGGGCTCTGCACGGCTCGTTTCTGGATCTGCTATCCAGCGCCGATCTGCGGGAGCTGGAAAACAAGCTGCAGAGGTACTGCCTGGACTTCGCCCGGGATTTCCTGCGCTGCACCCACAAGGAATCGCCCTACTGCGGCTGCGTCCAAAAGAGCATCTCCCTGAGGATACTGGAGTTGAGAGAGGAGGGCAAGAGCCCGGAGGAGATCATCCAGCACTTCTCCGACCGCTATGGGATGTATGCCTACCAGGGCGATCTCATAAACTGGCTGGACCAGATGGTGCGGTACCTGGAGGCCATAGAGGCGGTGGCCAGGGTGCTGGGCAGGGGAGAGGCGGCGCGGGAGGCAGGGGAGAGGAAGAGGCGGGTGGAGGGGGAGTGAGTATTGATTTTTCAGGGATAAACCTCTCTAATTATCGCCCTGATCTCATCCTTCATTGTGAAATTAAGGGATATCTGATATCCATAGCTGGTAGATTTTAGAATTAAGAATCCTTCTTTCATGGCCGCTTCGAGATTTTAATTTGTAGACCCAAGTAAATAGCTGGGCAGACATTTTACAGCATTTTCTTAGCTGGTATGAACAGGCCTCATTTGCAGACTCGATGCTTTAAATAATAGAAGGCCTTTCCCTAGGCCTAAGGTGATCCGTCTCATGACCAAGCAGACAGTAGTAGCTGCAATCGCATTTAGCATCTTGGCATTGGCCGTCTCTTGCTGCGCAGTTGATATTCCAGGCATTGGCAATAACACCACTGCCTCGGATAACACAAGTACAAATGTCACCAATAGTACCTCTGCTACTCTCAATGGTACTATTGACTCCGTCCTTAACCAGTCCAATGAGTCAGACCTCTGGACTTGGGGAGATGTTCCGGCTGGATACGCCAGAAAGGATGGAAAGATCGTTCCCGAAGCTTATCTGGATTCCGATGATTCGGTTATGGAAACCCCAAGTCAGCTATCTCCCAACACTGTGGATAAAGACACGAGAACCGGTGGGCTATTGGTTCGGCCAAAATAAGGCTACTGAGACCCATCAATCATTTTTTCATTTATCCCTGCCCAATTCTATCGAGCATCCAGGCTGCATCTTATCAAATTCAATCCAGGGTAAAGTCGAAATAGAATTCTCTTTCCCTGTAATCCTCACAGAAGCAGGAACGCCGATTGAAGCCTCTCGACTCGCAGAGCATCTTTCCATCTCTGTATCGGGCGACAGTCTCATTGCAATCCCGGCAGGAGATACACGTCATGAATAATAATGATGTATCTGATAGGAGAAAAAGCTATCGGCCGAACAGTGGCCTTGCCGAAAGTATAATCTATCTTTCGGGCATGCAATGAGCATATGAACCAGTTCGGCATAAATAATGCTGCAACAAGCTCGTGGTCTGGGAAGGGATGGATTTATGAAATGGCGTAGGGAGAAAAAGAGCGAGAACATTGAGGATCGAAGGTCGGCTCGGATTCCCGGTGGGGCAGCCGGAGGCGTGGGAGGCATCGGGCTGATACTGATCCTCCTCATATCCATGTTCATGGGCGTCGATCCAGGACAGTTCCTTCAAGGCATGGAATCGACGGGAAGCGGGGGGCAGCAATCTCAGCTTTCCGATGAGGAGCTGAACCAGAGCAGCGAGTTCGTATCATTGGTTCTCGGCGATATTGAGACAACCTGGGACAATATATTTCAGGAGGAGCTGGGACAGGATTATGTCTACCCCAAGCTGGTCCTCTTCAGCAGAGCGGTGCAGTCGGCATGCGGCCAGGCCAGTGCATCGGTTGGGCCATTTTATTGCCCTGGAGACCAGAAGGTATACCTCGACCTGGAATTCTTGGAGGAGCTTCAGAGGAGATTGGGTGCCCCCGGCGACTTCGCCCAGGCCTATGTCATAGCCCATGAGGTCGGCCATCATGTGCAGACCCTTCTCGGGACCTCACAATATGTAGAAAGGATGAGCCGCGGGGCGAGCCGGGCCGAGGCAAACCAATTGTCGGTAGCCCTGGAGCTTCAAGCCGATTGCTATGCCGGGCTATGGGCCAATCGGGCCTCCAACCAGAACCTGATACTGGAGAGCGGCGACATTGAAGAGGGGCTGAATGCCGCCAGCGCCGTGGGAGACGACCGCCTCCAGAAGCAGTCCCAGGGCTATGTGGTTCCCGACTCATTCACCCATGGCACATCCGCCCAGAGGGTGCAGTGGTTCACCAAGGGCCTGGAGACGGGAGAGATAACCGCCTGCAACTGCCCGGAGCTTCCCGCAGTGAGATGATGGTCATAACCGGAAGAGGCCCCTCTTCTGAATGACCTTTTTTCCTTTCTTCTGCCCCGTGCCAGGCTATAAGATGATGACAGAAGGTTCATGATGGCAACGGATTGAGTTGGAAAGACATAGATTTATATTCCTTTATATCAGCGTATTGATGCGGTTGTCTGGAAATAGCATATGCAGGAGTCTGTCCGTCCTGGAGACGAGGATGAGTCGAGCCATGCAGGCATTGCTGAAAGCCAGGTCGATTAATCCAAAGAAAGCTGAGATTCGAACTGCTTACCATGAAGCAGGACATGCCGTTGCCTATTTTGAATACGGACTGGACTTTGATTACGTCTCCATCATACCGGAGCAGATCGATGGCAGGAAATTGAATGGCGTGGTTAGGCGACTCTCTCCGGTGCATAAGCTACCCCGGTCCCCCCATGAGGTGGATCTTTATCTCTCCCGGGTGATCAATGCTCTTTATGCCGGCAGCATTTCCGCCTCTCTTTTTGCCAACACCCCTGTGTCAGATGCCTCGCTGAGTAACGATTTCGGGAAAATAAAAAATTTATGTGAAAAGAGAGACCGATGGAGATGCAATTTCCCCGATGAGACAAAAGGGGATCAGTATCTGCAGGAGAGATACCAAGAAACCTATGAGCTGATCATATCCCATGCCCGGCTCATCGATTCCATTGCCAGGGCATTATTGCTAAAGCAAAAATTGCACTACTGCGATGTATCTGAGCTTTACAGTGCCTGGAAGGAGCAAGAGCGCACACCAGTCGGTCTGAAAAATTCCTAAAATACGGGCAGCACTGCAGGGATGCGCCAGCTTTTGCGATGAATAATTGCGGGTCCCAAAAAAAAAGCGAATAGCTGATTATTGATTGTATTTTTATCCATCAATGCAATGATGGCAAGCCGACAAATTGGATTTCGCAGCAAATGATTTCAAATCACTTCTCTCACCCGGTCGTAGCTGAATACCGGTCCGTCCTGGCAGGTATGATATGGCCCGATGGCGCAATGCTCGCATTTTCCCACGCCGCACTTCATGTGCCTCTCCATGGATACATAAATGTCCGACAGATGAAATCCTCGCTCCATGAGCTTTCCGGCCACAGCATTGATCATAACCGGCGGGCCGCAGATGGCTGCTGAGCCGGGATTGAGTTCAAAGCGATCGATGAGGCTGGTGACCAGTCCCACATTTCCCTTCCACAGCTCGTCGCCTATATCCACGGTAACTGCCACCTCCATCCCCGCCCTCTGCCAGCTCCTGTACTCCTGCATGAAGTAGAGGTCCTGGCTGGTCCGTGCTCCGTAGGCTATGGACACCTTGCCGAACATCTCCCTCCGGTCGGAGATGTAGTTGATGAGCGAGCGAAGGGTAGCAAATCCTGAGCCGCCGCCGGCAATGACCACATCCCTCATCATCCGGTCCAGTGGAAAACCGTTTCCATATGGGCCGCGTATTCCCACTATATCTCCCACCAGGCAGTCCATGATCGCATTGGTTACCTTTCCGGCTCGACGGATGCAAAGCTGCAGGCTCCTTCTGGTGGGAGATGAAGCTATGGAGATGGGGCATTCGCCCAGGCCGAAGACGGAGATCATGACGAATTGCCCCGGAAGGTATCTGAATTCCTCTCCCTCTTCCAGGAGCTTGAGGGTGATCAGGTAGGTGTTGGGGGATTCGATGTCTATATCCAATATCTCTGCCTGCATGGGAATATACTCGCTCATCCTTTCGCCTCCCGGCTCTCTACCTTAAGATCGGCTCTGTTTATTGGTGCCGGGCAGACCAGATGGCAGCGACCGCAGCCCACGCAGCCGGGAAGTCCGGTTATCTTGGGAATATCCTCAAACTTGTCCTGGTACCAGTGCTTGAGGCGCTGGCCCGATGTTCGCCGGGGATTGGCCCCTCCGGCGAGGCGAGAAAACCCGGACAAAAGGCAGGAATCCCGACAGCGCAGCCTCTCTCCATCCGGAATGCCCGAGTCAATTATATTGAAGCAATGGCAGACGGGGCAGACGAAGCTGCATCCTCCGCAGCCCAAGCATTCCCGGCCCAGGTCCTCCCAATCAGCTCTTTTCATAGCCTGCCTCATCTGCTGGCAGGACCCATCCCTGGGCATGGTCTCTCGAGCCATCTGAAGAAGCCTCGCCTTCTCCTGATCGTGCTCCAACTTGGCAGGCTGCAGCAGATCGGAAGCGGCTTTTAGAATCAGAATCCCTGCCGGAGTCTCTGCCTGGCATAGATATCCATCCCCTATATCCGTGAGCTGAAGGTCGCAGGGATCTCTGGCTTCCGGTCCAGCTCCCAATGAGGCGCAGAAGCACTCTCTGCCCCATGTGGTACAGTTCAGAACCACCAGGGCGGTAGCCCTACGGCGTCGGAAGTAGGCTTGGTCGATAGGTTGCGATCCGAATATCTTATCCAGCAAGGCTATGGCGTGCAGATCGCAGGGCCGGATGGCAAAGAGCAGCCTGGGTGGTATCTCCTCCTCTTTGAAGGTATAGCGCCCCGATTCCTGAACATATCGAAAGAGAATCTCCCTATGGGGGAGCAGGAACTCCGTCGGAGGGGCGAGGGCATTGTTCTGCAAATCCATGATCTGGCCTCTCCAGCTGGAAAATACGGCGCAGGATTCTGTAGCCAGCGGCGCTATGATCTCCATCTGCTGGCTCAGCGCCTCCAGAAGAGGAATGAGGCCCTCTTTGGCCAGGAACGCCTTCATGGCATCACCCTCTCCAGGCGGGCCGCCGAGACCTTCAACTCTGCAATCTTGGAGACGGGATCAATAGACTGGCAGGTCAGAGCATTGGCCGGGGCCTCGGTAAAGTGTATGGGCAGAAACAGATTTCCTCTGGGAAGGCGGTCCACAAGATGTGCTTCAGCAGCAATTCTGCCCCTTCTTGTCTCCACAATGACCCTCATGCCCTCTCTCAGCCCCAGGATCCTTGCGTCCTCGGGATTGATATCCACAAAAGGAGCCGGGATCTCTCTGTCCAGAAGAGATGTCCTGCGAGTCATGGTACCGGTATGAAAGTGATACAGGCTCCTTCCGGTATTGAGGATAAATGGATAGTCGGAATCAGGAATCTCTGGTGGTTGGGCATAATAGACGGGGCGGAGGCGAGCCCGGCCCTGTGAGAAGCAGTCCACATGCAAAATGCCCGTTCCTGGATGGTCTTTGGAGGGGCATGGCCATTGCAGCCCCGCCAGGCCAAGCCGTTCATAGGCTATCCCGCTGTAGCTGGGAGTAAGCAATGCCATCTCTGCCATGATGCTGGCCGGCGAAGCATAATCCGCTTGCAGCCCCATCAGCCGCATCAGCTCACAGATCCACTCCCATTCTGCTCTCGCCTCTCCCGGAGGATTTACAGCCTTCCTTATGAGCTGCACCCGCCTTTCCGTAGAGGTGAATGTCCCCTCTTTCTCAGCAAAACAGGCGGCGGGAAGGACCACATCGGCCAGGGCGGTGGTCTCGTTTGGGAATATATCGCATACCAGCAATAACTCCAGCTCTTTCAGTGCCTTGAGGACTCGAAACGAATCCGGGTAGCTCAGGGCGGGATTCTCGCCCACGACAATCAGGCCTTTAAGGCTTCCTGTCTCTGCCGCCCAGAGCATCTCCAGGGCGGTAAGCCCAGGCTCAGCGGAAAGGGCTGTCCCCCAGGCCGTCTCGAATTTGGCTCGGACGGCAGGACTGGATAGTGGTTGGTATCCGGAGAAGACCGTAGGAAGTGCTCCCATATCGCATGCCCCCTGGACATTCTGGTGACCGCGCAGGGGGTAGATGCCCGTGCCCTCTCTGCCCATGTTTCCCGTAGCCAGAGCCAGGTTGGCCAGGGCCTGGACTATATCCGTGCCCTGGGCATGCTGGGTGACGCCCATGGCATAGACGATTGCGGCACGCTCCGCCTTTCCGAATATGGCTGCTGCCCTGGCCAGGTCGGTCCGGGCGATGCCCGAGATCTCCTCTGCTTTGTCTGGGGTCTGTTCTCTCAATGACAGAGCCGTCTCCTCGAATCCTGCCGTGCGCTCCTCTATGAATTGCCGATCGATGAGGTCCTGCTCTACTATCACATTCAGAAGAGAATTGATCCAGACCACGTCCGTTCCCGACCGGGGAGAGAGCCAGAGATCTGCCAGCTCAGCCAGTCGCGTCTTTCTGGGATCGGCGACGATGAGCTTTGCTCCCCTGGACCTGGCCCGGAGGATGTAGGATGCCACCAGGGGATGCTGCTCGGTGGTGTTGGAGCCGACTACCAGGATGGCATCGGAGCACTCCAGGCTGGAGATGGAGCCGGTCATGGCGCCGCTTCCCAGAGCAGATCCCAGGCCGGCCACGGTCGGTGCATGGCAGAGCCTGGCCACGTGGTCCACATTATTGGTTCCCAGCCCCGCTCGGGCCAGCTTCATGAGAAGGTAATTCTCCTCATTGGTTCCTTTGGCCGAGGTCAAGACGCCCAGAGACTGTGGTCCGAACCTTCTCTGGATGCTTTTCAGTTTTTTCGCCGCCAGGCCCAGGGCTTCATCCCATGTGGCTTTGACAGCTCGGTCTCCTCTGCGCAGTAGTGGATGGGTGAGCCTTTCCGCATGGCCTACGAAGTCTCCCGCCAGCCAGCCCTTGATGCAGAGGCTTCCCCTGGACATGGGATGGCCGGGCGAGGGGGAGGACCCCACAATTCTGCCCTCCTCCACGTGCAGAAACAGGCCGCAGCCGCAGCCACAATAGACGCAGGTGGTATGAATTTTCTCCATTAATTTTCAGGTTAGATCTGGCCGGCAGGATATAACAACGTTTTGGGCAGACAGCATATGTGCGGAGTCCTGAGGCCTTTGACTTTGCATGCCATAAAATGGCCAGGCAAAAGAAATATGGCTGTAAAAAGAGGCGATCAATTTTTATTTCGTCGTAATCGGCTAATTTTGCCCCTTCATTGACACTAAATCGTCTTAGGTTTAGATTTCGTCCAGCTTCTCGATTCCTACTTTCTTGACCTTGGGTTTCCAGATCTTGGCAGGCATCCATGAAGGCCCTCCCTTAGGCTTCTTTACCTGCTTGCGCTCTCCTATGAATATATGCACTTTCTTGGTTCCCCTTTCCAGAAGTCTGATTTCTGTATAGCCTCTGTTTGCTGCTTTTAGCGCAGCCTGTCTGGGCTGCTTCCCGGTGAATACACCAATCTCATTTCCATCTTTGTCTCTTAACGCAAAATTTCTTGTCTCTTTCTCTGCCATACATTCCTCCTAATTCTAATGATCCCATCAATGCTGAACTAAATAGAGGATACCGTTTCTGCAGTTTTGCAGCGCTCAATAGCCATCTTTAGCTCATTCACCATTATAGGTTTGGGCAAGAACTCATCAGCTCCTGCATCCATACAAGGTCCCTGATAGGTTTTCGAGTCGCAGTCAGTTACGACAATGATCTTCGGTCCGGTTGGCCAACGCTGGCGAATGATTTTCATCGCCTCAATTCCATCCAGCTCCGGCATCTGAATATCCATGAGAACAACATCGTAATGCTGCCTCTCGAGAGCCCGAAGAACTTCAAGTCCGTTATCTGCAGCCTCTGCGTGGAGGCCCAGCTTTCTAAGCATCAGCTGGGTAATCCTTTGATTGACTGGATCGTCCTCAGCTATGATAATATCCATATTCTAGTCACTCGCGCCTGCATTGTCTGCTTTTAAGGAGGAGATGATAATCTGATAAATTTAAAAAAAGGATGGTGAATTATTAGTTCACCATCGGAAATTGTGCCCTGTCGGGTACTTTAAAGCAAGTGCAATCAAAGATACCTTTGGCAGATTTGAAGACCCTTGCATCTAAAAAGTTCATGTCACCGAATCCGCCAGAGCAGCATGGAAGCCAATAATCTTCCTTCTCTTCCGGATCCGGTGCGTAAGTGGATAGATTCATTTTTTTCTCTATATGATAGGTCCCTACATACTCCTCATCCACCTCTATCAAAGGCTTCTCATGCCAGGATTTCATGGCCAAGCCCAGAACTTGAACTTCCTCCGAATCCCCTTCAGACTCTTCCTCTTCAGGTTCTTCATCCACCGGTATTCCTTCCAGCTGGAGCACCCTAAAGCGTGCCCTGCAGTCGATCAAGTCCTCTTCAATGTTCATGATATTATCAATTGTGTCTTCTCCGGCATGTGCTTGAGCATCAAGCAACTTGTCGAGTCCATGGGCTCGATCAACCTGATGATGCAAGGAAGTCAAAGCATTGCGATTCTTAATCCAATCATCTTCGCTCAGGAGAAAATTAAGAGCTACTGGATTGCGATCATAATATCGAGATCCTATGCCCATTACCAATGGGCTATAAGTCATTTTGCTGTCTTCTTTCATCTCAATAATGCTCGTTGTTTCTTCTCCATCCTCGACTACCTCACCGTCTTCGTCATAGGCGCCATTTATCCAGGTCTTATTGCTGTATGAGCTCTCAGCATATATAGTCGAATCAGTATCTAATCTGCCGCTACCGTGAGCTTTGTTCTTTGCCTCAACGCCATTGAACAAATGTCCTTCAGTCCCAAGAACATCTGGCATATGATTATATTTATAAGCATCAAAGAAGCCCGTGCCGCTCACGTTTTGCTCAAAATTGAAGGTTAGACATCTCTCTTCCGATGTCGTAGGATTGTCATATGTCGAATTGCTTTTCTCTAATCGCTTAGCCCTTTCATCTTCCTCTGCAGCTGCCATGCCGATCAGACCAAAGAGAGCCAGCAATAGCATAATCCTAATCAGACCATTCCCTCCTAATGTAATCTTAAGTTAACACCTATTGTTTCTATTATTTTAAGATATCTGCTAAATATTTGAAAATGTAGAAAAATAGCGGAACTATTCCCTACTAATAGCACCAATAGGATAAAGCCAGCCGCATAAAGAGAAATAGTCATATATTGAGTCAATTCTACCGAGATCCGTTCTTCATAATATGGGATCGTCTTAGCCTCAAATCGAATTTAATCAACTTCTCTTTCAAAAGCTATTCGCGAAATGAGAGTCTAGAAGCAAGAATGCAGGACCTGAATCGTCTGCTAAATTGAGGATGAACTGCCTGCTTAAAAGATTACAGGATTTCGATTAGATCTCCACCTTTCCGAAAGACTGATTTCATTTGTTTAAAATTTTATATAAGCATATAATCAGAGAAAAAATGTTACTAATTGTGATCAGGAATAGCCTTTTATAATTGAATGGCATTTCGGCTATTGGTGAAACTATGCATATCCCTGATGGCTATTTAGGGCCATACACTTATATCGCCATGTGGATCATAATGATCCCCATCTGGTATTATGCGGGAAAGAAGCTCAGCTCTGAGCTCAAGTCCAGGCAGGTTCCCCTGCTGGCGCTGGCAGCAGCGTTCTCATTTGTCATTATGATGTTCAATGTCCCCATTCCCGGAGGCAGCACCGGCCATGCCGTGGGCGCTGCAATAATCGGCATTGTCCTGGGACCCTGGGCCGGCGTAATAGCTGTATCTGTTGCCTTGGTACTGCAGGCTCTGATGTTTGGCGACGGAGGCATCACGGCTATAGCAGCCAATTGCTTCAATATGGCGGTAGTAATGCCCTTTGTGGGTTATTATGTCTACAAAATCATCAGTGGGAGCACTGACATCACTTCCTCCCGAAGGATAATTGCCGCAGCCATAGCCGGCTACATATCCCTTATCATTGCCGCGGGCATTACCGGATTTATGTTTGGAATCCAACCCCTACTGCATCGCACTGCGGAAGGAGTCCCTATTTACATGCCATATTCCCTTAATGTAACAGTCCCTGCTATGCTATTGGAGCATATCCTCGGATTCGCCATTCTCGAGGCTATCGTCACGGCCTTGATCTTCGCCTATATCCAGAAGACGGACAGCGCTCTTCTTTATGGAGAGAGATCGAAGATGAGAATGAGGAAATCAAGCACGGCGTGAGGTAAGACTATGGATAAGACGGTGAGGAACTTAGCCATCGGACTGGTTGCGCTAATCATTTTAGCTCCGTTAGGGCTACTGGCGGTTGGAGAGACATTTGGCGAATGGGGAAATGAGGAGCTTGAGGAGAAGATCGGATTTGTGCCCTCCGGCCTGGAGCAGCTTTCATCGCTTTGGAGCGCACCTATGCCGGATTATGCTCTGCCTGGAATCGGTGAATCAATGACCGCAGCATCAGCCGCTTATATCCTATCTGCGGTCATCGGTGTTGTGATCTGCGCCGGTCTGCTCTATATCATAGGAAAGAGGATAGCCAAAGACTAGCGCTATCTTTTTATTTGTCCATTTTTCAGTGTAAGAACCCCTGGCATGTTGATGTCCGATCTCTGCAGCGCGAGGATAAGCCGACGATTGGACTGCATGGCTGGGAGATGATCAAGGAGAAGGATGATACCAGACTGGATGAACAGGGTGGATGTCCAGCCAGCTCCTTTCTCTGCCGGGAATCATGGCAAGAAGGGATTTGTTGGAAAGACCATCGATGGAATCCTGGGGTTTTTAGAGGAGGCATTTATATCCGAGAGCTTCTCCAGGAGAACCGGCCTTATGCAGAGCCTGGACCCCAGGATCAAGCTGCTATCAACTCTGGCAGTCGTTTTTGCCGCCAGCATAATCGTAGAACTCAGGGTTCTGGTTGCGATCTATCTTCTGACGCTGCTGATATGCTATCTCAGCAAGATAGAGCTCTGGTTTTTTGTCAAGAGAGTCTGGCTTTTCATTCCCATATTCGCAGGAATTATAGCCATACCAATGATATTCAATGTCTTTATTCCCGGCGATCCGCTTTATACCATCATGCATCTGGGAGAGGGTGCACGCCTGGGGCCCATAGCGCTTCCCGAGAGCATCTTCATCACCAAGCAGGGAAGCCTTGCCGCGGTGATATTCACCATGCGCGTGGCAGCCTGCGTCTCTGCGGTAGTGCTCCTCTTTCTGACCACGCCCCAGCAGATCCTCTTCAAGTCCCTGCGTGCTGTGGGGGTTCCAAAGATATATGTTCTAACATTGCAGATGGCCTACCGATATATTTTTCTGCTCATGGAGCAGGTGCGGGAGATGTATACGGCCAAGAAAGCCAGAACCATAAAATCCAGAGGGATAATAGAGGAGCAGAAATGGGTGGGGGGACGCATAGGCTATACCCTTGTTAGATCGCTGGCCATGAGCGAGAAGGTGCATATGGCCATGCTCTCCCGGGGCTTTAACGGAGAGGTTCATATCATGGAGGAGTTCCGGATGAGGCAGCGGGATTATCTGGCCGGGGCGGCGGCGCTGTGCTTAAGTCTGGCTCTGCTGTTGATCTCCCAGGATGTCATTAAGCTGTAAAGACGGAATCTAACATGGCGACGATATTTGATTTGAGAGATGTCTCTTACTCCTATGTGGGAAAGATAGATGCGCTCAAGGATGTCACCCTGAAGATCGAGCGGGGGGAGCAGGTGAGCATCATCGGCTCCAACGGCAGCGGCAAATCGACCTTGCTGGCTATACTCGACGCTCTGATATATCCCACAGCCGGAGAGTTCTATGCCTTTGACAATCTGATAAGCGAGGATGCATTCGATTCCATATCCGATAACCAATTCAGATCCTATTTCCGGACCAAGGTGGGATTCGTCTTTCAGAACTCAGATGTCCAGCTCTTCTCTTCCACGGTCTACGAGGAGATTGCCTTCGGGCCCATGCAGCTGGATCTTCCTCCCGAGGAGGTAAAGTCCAGGGTGGAAGACGTCCTGGAGATGGTGGAGATAGGAAAGCTGAGGGACAGATCGCCTCACACCCTCTCCGGCGGGGAGAAGAAGAAGGTGAGCATAGCCACGGTGCTGGTCAACAATCCCGATGTTCTCCTGCTGGATGAGCCATCTGCTGGATTGGATCCCAGGACCCAGCTATGGCTGATGGAGCTTCTCCAGGAGCTGGGCAGGGCGGGCAAGACGATTGTAACCGCAACTCACGATCTGGAGATCATCGATCATATCAGCAAGAGGTCCATAGTCATGGGCGAGGACCACAGAATCAAGATAGACCGTGATTCAAAAAGCGTTCTATCAGATTATGAGCTGCTTCTCTCCTCCAATCTGGTGCATGAGCACACCCATCTGCACGGCAAGCTGGTGCATGAGCATATGCACGCTCACGGGCAGGCGCATGAGGCTCACGGGCATGCCCATATCGGCGAGCAGCACAATCATTGATTCAGCAGCCTGCCAATGGCATCAGGCGATCTCTGGAAAAAAGATGCATTAAAACGCAGTGGATATCCGATTCGCGATATTGAATCGAGCAATTCATTGGCGCCAAAAAAGATCAATGCTCCGCCGCCTTCCTGGCGGCCACCGCCAGGCCGCGCCTGATCTGCATCATCTCCTCTGGAGCCAGTACTGCAGTTCCTGTGGCCAGCAGCCTGTCACTGGAATCGACCACCAGAACCTCCTCCCCGGCTCTGATCTCCCGGTCCACCTCCAAAACGTGCTTGGCGAAGAGATTGCCGCCTTTGGCCACAAAGGGCGCGGCATCATCAGAGGAGACAACCCTGAGTCGGGGCGGAGGCAGAAATGCATGCAGCCTCCGGGCACCGAGCATGCTCAGGGTCAAGAGGTTGTCGCTGGCCCGCACTGTGGCGATCCTCTCCTTTTCCGAGTACAGATAGCGAAGGCGCTTTGTCTTGGAGAGGCTGTAGGTGGTATCACCCGGAAAAAGGACCTCGCCTGCACCCTTCCCGAACTGATAGTCGGCAATGATCCTGGCTCGCTTTAGCATCCCTAAAATCCTGTCCTTCGGCTGATAAAGAGTTATGGGTTGTCAGGCTTAAGCCGTAGATGAATGAGCCATCACCATAACCTATTTTATTCTCCTCATTCCCATCTCCACCCATCCTGATGAGATTAATTGCAATGCCGGTGATTTAATTGAAACCCCTATGCGAGCAAGACCCCGAAGTTTATGCTGCCATCCAGGATGAGCTGGAGCGGCAGCGCAATAACATCATTCTGATCGCCTCCGAGAATTTCGCCAGTAGGGCGGTCATGGAGGCCCAGGGCTGCGTCATGACCAACAAGTATGCTGAAGGCTATCCGGGCAAGCGCTACTACCGCGGCACGGCAAATGTGGACCGGGCCGAGGTGCTGGCCCAGGAGAGGTGCAAGAAGCTCTTTGCCGGGGCCGAGCATGTCAACGTCCAGCCGGTGAGCGGCACCCAGGCCAACATGGCCGCCTATTTCGCCGTGCTCAAGCACGGCGACACCATCATGGGCATGAACCTGGCCCACGGCGGGCACCTCTCTCACGGCAGCCCGGTCAACTTCTCGGGCAAGATGTACAAGATCGTGCCCTATAGCGTCTCCCGGGAGACGGAGAGGCTGGACTACTCGGAGATGGCGGCCATCGCCAGAAAGAATAAGCCCCAGCTTATAGTGGTGGGCGCTTCCAGCTATCCCCGAACTATAGACTTCAAGGTGGTGCGGGAGATAGCTGATGAGGTGGGAGCCAAGGTCATGGCCGACATAGCTCATATAGCGGGGCTATGCGCCGTGGGGGCTCACCCATCGCCTGTTCCATACTCGGATATTGTGACCACCACCACTCACAAGACCCTGCGCGGGCCGAGAGGAGCCTTGATCATATGCAAGGAGGAGCTGGCGGCGGCCATAGACCGCTCCGTATTCCCCGGCACCCAGGGCGGTCCCTTTATGCATGCCATAGCAGCCAAGGCGGTGGCCTTCCAGGAGGCTTTGACCCCGGAGTACAAAGAGTGCCAGTTCCAGACGGTCAGAAATGCCATAGCCATGGCGGAGAGGCTCCTGGAGAGCGGCTTCGAGCTGGTCTCGGGGGGCACGGACAACCATCTTCTGCTGGTCAAACTGATCAAGGAGGGCATAACCGGCAAGGAGGCGGATGAGACCCTGGAGCGGGCGGGCATAACCCTGAACAAGAACATGATTCCCTTCGATCCGGCCACGCCCTTTGTCACCAGCGGCATACGCATAGGAACACCGGCCATGACCACGCGGGGCATGAAGGAGCCGGAGATGGTCAAGATAGCGGATATGATCACCGCCGTTCTGCGGGATATCAAGAACGAGAAGACCATAGCGGAAGTTCGCCAGCAGGCGAGGGAGCTGTGCCAGCAGTTTCCTCTCTATCCGGATCTGGCCTGAAGATTGGAAATTGAGATGGCGGATGTGATCGGATATGATAATAGACGGAAAGGCTCTGGCGGCTGAGGTCGAGACCGAGACCGCCCAGAGGGTAAAGAAGCTGGAGAGGAAGGGCATTGTGCCGGGCCTGGCCACAGTGCTGGTAGGGGAGAATCCCGCCTCTCAGATGTACATCCGGCTCAAGCATTCCGCCTGCACCAGGGTGGGAATTCGGTCCGAGAATGTGGTTTTGCCGGAGAGAAGCTCGGAGGAGGATCTGATAGAGAGAATCATGGAGCTGAACGGCCGGGCCGATGTCAACGGCATTCTACTGCAGCTGCCCCTGCCCGGCGGCCTCAGCCCTCAGAGGGCTATGATGAGCATCTTGCCGGAGAAGGATGTGGACGGATTTCATCCTGTAAACATGGGGGCTCTGCTTTTGGGCGCGGAGAGGCTGGTGCCCTGCACGCCGCGGGGAATTATCTATGCCCTGGAAAAGATGGGCAAGAAGCTGGAAGGGGCAGAGGCGGTGATCGTGGGCCACAGCAATGTGGTGGGCAAGCCCCTGGCGGCCATGCTCTTAAACCGCAATGCTACGGTGCAGGTCTGCCATGTCTTCACCCGGGATCTGGCCCAGCATACAAGGGATGCGGAGATTCTGGTCGTGGCGGCGGGAGTTCCCGGATTGATCAAGAAGGATATGGTCCGGCCGGGAGCAGTGGTCTTTGATGTGGGAATCAACCGGGTGGGAGACAGGACGGTGGGAGATGTCGACTTTGAGGCGGTAAAGGATGTGGCCTCGGCCATAACTCCTGTCCCGGGCGGAGTGGGGCCCCTGACTGTGGCCATGCTCCTCTCCCAGACCGTATCCGCGGCGGAGAGCCAAGCCGCTCTGATCTGATAAGGCATTAAAATGTCCCTGATCATCGCCCTGGCGGCCAGCCGAGAGGCAGTGATAGCAGCGGACCGGCGGGCCATCCTCTTTATGGGAAGCTGCCAAGAGCTGGAGGTGGAGCTATATTCCGGGCAGATCAAGGACGACCGTGAGCTTGAGGCCAGGGCGGAGGCTCTGGGGGCCGTCCTCCAGGTATGCGACGGCAGGGAGAAGGTCTGGAGGCGGGGCGATCTCCTGGTGGGAGAGGTCACTGAGCTATCGGCCCAGCTTCAGAGGCGGAGAAGGATCTACATCGCTCCCGGGGCCAGTTTGCAGGTGGAGATCAGGAGCGGCCTGGGAGCAGAGCTGGAGGCGGAGGCCGAAGGAGGCGAGGCCAGGATCAAAGCCTGGGGCGGTGTGGGATGCACAGTATTCGGCAACCGCTTCACCCAGAAGCTGGCGGCGGAAGAGATAGCCCGGGCCGGGGCAAGGGTGAATGAGAGCCTGATCCAGCGAATTTTCCAGAGGGCAGCAGAGAGGACGGCATCAGTCAGCCGTGAGCATACCATTTTGAAGAGCAATGTAGTCAGTGCTGATGCCAGGGCCGATCTTCTGGCGGCCTTGCAGGCGGACTGTGAAGAGCACGGCTGGAGGCTATGCGGACCGCAGTGATCCTGGCGGGGGGAAGCAGCCGCCGCCTGGGGGCGGAGAAATCGCTTCTGCTTTTCGATGATAAGCCCCTCATTTCCTGGACGGCGGAGACTCTCTCTTCTGTAGCAGATGAAATTGTGGTGGTGGCCAGGGATGAGGCGCACTCCCGGAGGCTGGAGAAGGTTTTATCCCAATTTCTTCCCGGCAGCATCAAGCCGGCTATGGCCTGGGACAGCCTGCCGGGGTACGGGCCGGTGGCGGGCATTGCCGCCGGCATGGGCCTGGCAAGGGCAGAGTTTGCCTTTGCCACGGCCTGCGATCTGCCTTTTTTAAATCCCAGGGTGGTAGAGAAGCTTTTTATCACGGCGGAGGAGGATCCGGGATGCGGAGGGGCGGTGCCTGTGCAAGCCAATGGCTTTTTCGAGCCGCTTCACTGCGTTTACCATAGGGAGAAGATGCGCCAGGCCTGTGAGAAAGCCATGGCCGCTGGAGAGCGCAGGATTTTCGCCCCGCTGCAGGAGATAGGAATTAGGCATGTAGCTGTGGAGCTTCTCCGACCTCTGGATGCCGATCTTCTCACCTTCTTCAACCTGAACACCAGGGAGGATATGGAGAGGGCGGTGGCTTTATGGGAGGAGAAGAAAGAAAAGAAGAAGCTCTAAGCCCGTTTTAAAGATTCAGGTCTATAGATATTCTCTGAGCACCAGATAGATGATATAGAATATCACTACGAAAAGCGCTATTCTGGCCAGCCACCAGAAGGTGTTCCAGAGGATCAGGGCGGCCAGCACGGCCAGCAGGATAAGAATGAGGTTCTTTTCCCGGCTCAGGCCGGAGCCCGGCAGTCTGTATCTTCCCCTGTGCATGCCTTGAAGCATCCACAATGTAGTATTAATCATTTTTCCCTGGATCATGATCACCTTTCCCCTTTCGATGCAGAGATTTTTCCTGAGGAAAGGAGCGCGAACCAAAAGCATTATACCTCCCCATTCATCTGGGAGTGTCAGGTGGATTTGCTTTGGATAAGCTTGAGCTGGCGATGAGGAACACGGAAGAGATTGTGACTGTGGACGAGCTGAAGGGGCTCTTGGAGCTGCCCCGCCGGCCCCGGGCTTATGTGGGATATGAGACCAGCGGCAAGGTGCACCTGGGGCATATGCTCACGGCCAACAAGCTTCTCGACCTGCAAAGGGTGGGCTTTGACGTAGTCGTCCTTTTAGCCGATCTGCATGCCTTCCTCAATGAGAAAGGCAGCCTGGAAGAGGTGCGAAAGATCGCCGACTACAACCGGGACTGCTTCATGGCTCTGGGCCTGGACCCGGAGAGGACGGAGTTCGTTTACGGCACAGACTATCAGCTCAAGCCGGACTATATGCTCAAGATACTGCAGATGGCCAGGAACACCACCCTCAACCGGGCCCGGAGGAGCATGGACGAGGTATCCCGGAGCGCGGAGAACCCGATGGTTTCGCAGATGATCTATCCTTTGATGCAGGCCATCGACATCGCCGACCTGCACATTGATTTAGCCGTAGGCGGCATCGACCAGAGGAAGATCCATATGCTGGCCCGGGAGGAGCTGCCCCGCCTGGGGCTGCCCGCACCGGTGTGCATGCACACACCGCTCATACCTGGCCTGAATGGGGAGAAGATGTCCTCCTCCAAGGGCAACAACATCGCTGTGGACGAGCCGGCTGCGGATGTGGAGAAGAAGATCAAGAGCGCATTTTGCCCGGCCAAAGAGGTGGAGAACAATCCGGTGCTGGCCATATGCAAGTACCATGTCTTCCCCCGCCTGGAAGAGGGGATGACGGTCAGGAGGCCGGAGAAGTTCGGAGGGGATGTGCACTATGAGAATTATGAGGCGCTGGAGGCCGATTTCGTAAGCGGGGCCATGCATCCCATGGATCTGAAGAAAGCCTGCGCCGATAGCATGAACCAGATACTGGCGCCGGTGAGAGAGAAGATGGGGTAGTCTTCCATCATTTATATTTATTTAATATTTCTAGAGGATTTAAAATCTCAGGAAAGCTGTCCATCAAGTGTTATAAAAATATATGTAAGTTTATGAATGCAGACTCCGCAAAAGCCCTTCAAGATATTCCAAGGCGGATTCAGTTCGCCCATAAATTGATAGAGCTTGCTGATGCCATGACTCTAAAAGCAAATTTTTCGGAAATGGATCACTTAGCACTTATGTCTTTATGTTTTGTGTGCAAGCAGACTGAGCACCTGAGATCTATTACTATCTTAACAGAATCCAAGCAATATCGTGATGCAGGATTAATAGCCAGGAGCATGATCGAGGGACTATGCATTCTGCTTTGGGCAGCACGAAAACCACAAGAACGGCTTCTACAATGGAAATCTTATGCTTGGATCGAGGACTATAAATTGATGTTAAAGAAAGAAAAGGCAGGTGAAAAAATAGATCCTGCAACCAGAGAGAGAATAAAAGAACAGATTAAAATTTATGGACCATATTTTTTGAAGAACAAGAACAAGCAGTTTGATAGTCTGCATTCATCCATCGATCCGTATCGAAATAAATGGATTAATAAAAATATCTCTGAAGTATGCAAAGAAGTAGAAGGCGATTTGCTTTATGAAATAATCTATCGTGAAACATCTCAATGGATTCATTGGACTATTAAAGGCATGTCTTCTGCAATTGATCGAAATGATTTAACATTTCAATATACTAATGCGTCGGCAGATATAGGTGCTACGGCATTAGCGAGTGGCTTTCAATCACTATTTCAATCAGCAAAATTGCTTAATGATCATAAAAAAATGGGATTCGATAATAATTTAAAATTTCTATCTGAAGAATATGCAAATTTTCATTTAGAGAGAACTCGAAATTAATATAGGAAAAATAATAAATAATATCTGCTTAAAGCTCTGCCATGCGCAAGCGCATGCGGGCTCCGGACAGCAGGCGAGCGAGCCCCGCCCCCCGGAGGACCCGGCGCACGGGAATGCGATGCGATCCGAGGAGAGCGGCTGGCAGAGCGCCATACCGGATGGGTGGATAAAAAACCACTAAGGTAACAAATTGCATTGAACCGCATCGATAATATACTATCACGATTATATGAATCTGGCAGTGACTACAGCCCTGTCCAAAAACGGTGTACCTATCCGATTGCCCGATGAGAGGTGGATACACCTGACAGAAGGTCACTCGGAGATGGCAGGATACTACTCAGAGGTCCTGGAGGCGTTAGAAGATCCGGATGCCATTTATAAAGGCAACTCTGGAGAACTCCTGGCGGTAAAGGAGATCCATGCCGACAAATATTTAGTAGCAATCTACAAGGAAATAAGCGAAACGGATGGTTTTGTGATCACCGCTTTTCTGAGCAGTCGGAAAAGGCAACTGGAGAGGAGAACAAAGGTATGGCCGCGGCAGAAATAGACAGCATAGAGAAAATTGCATCATTGGTTCCTCATCTTCTGAATATACCCAAAAAGAAGATCTGGGTTGATTACGATGATCAGGCTGATGTCCTTTATATCAATTTCAAGAAGCCCAGCCATGCCGACGACTCCGATCTGACCGACGATGATATTATAGTGAGATATGAGAAAGGAGAAATCGTTGGAATTACCTTTCTCAATGCCAGCAAGAGGCAGAGCCAGATAAATCCGCTTTAGAAGACCTCATACTGCTTCGCAGCATCCCCCACGCCCATTGCGGGCGAGGGGAGAGGGACAAATTGCGGCAGGCCTCCGGGCATAGATTTATTTTCGAGAACAGCCTTCTGATAAGGGATGCAGCCGGTAAAAATAATCATAGAAAAGCATATTGATGGCTACCTCGCCTATCCAGTTGGCATTAAAGGGATTGTGGTGGGTGAGGGCGACACCTATGAAGAAGCCCTTGCCGATGTGAAATCCGCCATCCAGTTTCACATTGAAACCTTTGGCAGAGAGGTCTTTGAAGCAAATGAAATCAGTGAGACCTTCCTGGCAGAAGTGGTAGTGTGACGAAATTTCCCAGAGATGCTCCTATTGCAAAGGTGATCAAAGCCCTGGAAGCCCTGGGATTTTAGGTGGTCCGGGAAGGCAACCATATTTCCATGATCAGGACAAATCCAGATGGAACTCAAACGCCGTTAACACTGCCGAATCATAAAGAGATCAAGAGTCCCACTCTCCAGTTGGTTTTAAGACAGACAGGCATATCAAGAAACCAATTTCTTGAAATATTTAATGAGATCTAATCATTGATCCGAAAAGCTGCGATCTCCAATTCCTCAGACATATCGAGGACTGCCTGCACTCAAGAACTAGCAAGGGACGGCGGGCGAGCAGGCATGCCCCCCGGAGGTCCGGCGCATGGGAGAGAGACATAGGCAGAAGAATCAGACATTTAAAGATCAAGAATAGTAAAAAAGCTGCAATTGAGCTGCCTCATAAAAGAGGATAGCTCAATGATCTCGCTCAATTGCCAGTTATTTCCTCGCCATCTTTTTCAATTCGTCCATTTTGGCCTGAGCAGCCGCCATATCCGCTGCCATCTTATCTTTGCCGGTTGCAATAGTCGCCTCTGTTGTCTCCACGGTTGCCGGCTCGGATGGGCTGGCTATGGCCGTCTCGTTTTCTTCTGTCTCCTCCATAGCTTCAGCTACCTCCTCCTCCACCTCGCTGGCTTCAATGGTAGCTTCAGGGATGACGGCACCAGGGCAGTTGCTGGCAGGGGCTACATCTTCATTTACTGAGATCATCAGGTTCTCCAGGAAGGCACCCCAGATGATGTCGCTCAGGTTCATATCCGCCGTAACCAGGAATACAGTCTGATTGTTGCGCTGATTGGCTACGAATTTGAGATTTCCGATCTGACCCACAAGAATGGGGCTTGTAACCGATTCATTATATGCGGCCTGGGCAAATGCCGGATCATAGGCTTCCAGATATGGCTTGAGATCGGTGGGCTCCAGCTCCGCTTCTGGGGCCTGGCAGGGATAGAGAAGATGCAGTTCCACCCTGCTTCCATCCAGGAGCATTGATGCCGCTACCTCGCTTCCACTGGAATAATTGGCCTCGCCCATGGTTTCAGGCTCAACCACTACCTCGGGAGGAAGACAGAAGGCCATGCTGGCATAAACTCCCAACTCCGCTCCTGTGCAGGTATTGTTGTTTGTCTCATTCTCTTGTGCCGATGCAAATCCCGCCATAAGGCCGGCCGTGATGCAGCAGAACAGCAGCATCTTTCCCAGGGTCATCGATCTCCCCTGAAGTGATCTATCTATCATCCAATCCACCTCATTGCTTGTTCTTTATCTCCCTTGAAAAGCTTTCTAATATTTGGTCCGGTTTATAACTCTCAAACTATTTAATCGTTTTCCAGATCAGCA
Organism: Methanothrix sp.; assembly: GCA_017994055.1. Taxonomy (GTDB): domain Archaea; phylum Halobacteriota; class Methanosarcinia; order Methanotrichales; family Methanotrichaceae; genus Methanothrix. The sequence goes on along the minus strand of JAGOLL010000007.1, from coordinate 9,883 downwards.
TATCTCGGCGCGGCCCGAGCCGGTCCGATATCATAATATACCTGAATTCTATGACAGCCTATATCAGCCATTGCTGTATGGATTTTAAAGGATGATGTGGAGGATGAGAGTGTGAAGCGAAACGGAAGAGAATTTTGTATTGCCGCTGCTCTGCTGGCCCTGCTGGCAGGCCCCGCGGCATCGGTAGTGATCAATGAGATGGAGTTGAATCCTCCGGATGGAGATGTCGACTGGATTGAGATCTACAATCCGGACAACCAGAGCGTGGATATAAGCTCCTGGACGGCGGAGATCACAGACGGCAGCTGGACAGGACGGTTTGAGTCGGTTCCCGCAGGGACCATTCTTCCCCCCCAAGGATTTTATGTCTTCAACGGGCTGGAAGGCTGGGCTCATAATGATGGAGGATATGCCTCCCTGTACAGCGCCTCGGGCGAGGTCATGGACAAGACTGCCAATAGAAATGACGGATTGGACAACGACTTTACCTTCGGCAGGCTTCTCGATGGACATGATACAAACACTGATGGCGACTGGGGACTGAGATCGGCCACCAAGGGAGCATCGAATATCCGCTGAACGGTATAGAGAGCGGACCTGAATCGAATCTGAGATCCTGTCTAAAGAATAGGAGGAGTATGAAGATGAAATTTGAAAATGCTGCCAAAGCCATCCTGGTTTTTGGCTGCTTTCTGGCTCTCTGCAGCCCGGGTGGCTGCAATATAGTGGTAAACGAGTTTGAGCTAAGCCCGCCGGACGATACAACCATCTGGGTTGAGCTCTACAATACCGCAGATGAGGCTGTAAATATCGACGGCTGGATGATCAAAATTGCTGATGAAGCCTGGGAGGGGCCCATTTACCTAGAGGGAAGCATAGAGCCCAGGGGATTTCTGGCCGTGGACGGCCAGGAGAGCTGGATGACCACCGGGAACGGCACGATCTATCTCTATGATGCCTCGGGTGCGGAGGTAGACAAGACCCCCCTGCATGGCGATAACGAGCATAACGACTTCACTTATGGTCGCCATCCGGATGGAAAGGATACCGATACCAAGGCCGATTTTGGATATACGATGGCCAGCAAAGCCCGCTCCAATGGCTCTGGAGCATTGAATCAAGCCAAGTAGTCCTGTAGGGGTAGTCCCATAGGATCTTATCGATCCTAACGATGAATTGTCGGCCCGCTGCAGTTGCAGAGGGCCGAGATGAGCTTTTTTAGGCCAGCCACAGGGTATAAGCCCGATCCCTCAGGAAGCTCCTGGTGTGCTCGCTCTTGTTGACGATATCCCGGCCTGCCCTCTGGAAGACGGTTATGGTCTGGGTCTTGCCGGCGCCAACCGTAAAGCTGGCTATGCCGTCCCGGGAGCCGTCGCTCTCATCGCTGCTGAAGAAGACTCCGTTGACCTGGACATCAAATCCCTTGATCCTCTCCGATCTCACGGTTATCTTCGCCTCGCCGATCCGGACCGCCTCCAGGTCCAGAGAGACGGTTGCTGTCTGGGAGGGCCGGGGCAGAACGTCCAGGATCAAGGCGTTGCCGGGGTTGTTGCCCTGAGAGAGGATCAGAAAATGCCTGCCTGTCTCCTGCATCGCCAATCGCAGGCGATGGTAATAGCTGGAGAGGGTTTTTATGCTCCAGTGGCAGATGCTGCTGTTGGTATAGGATATCAGATACAGGTCGGCGCTGCCGTCTTCCGGGGTATGGGCTATCAGGGTCACGCTCTCCCCGGCTAAGATCTGCTGGTACTGCATCCAGGTCTGATCTTTTTGGAACCACAGCTGCAGGGAGGAATTGCCCGGAAGCGAACCGCAGGATGCGGCAGTGCAATTAGAATAGTTATAGCTCTTTTCACCCATGATCACACTGCTTGGCTCATTGTCGCTGAGAGGAAAGGTTACAGGATCGGAGAGCCTTGTCTTCGCTTCCTCCCCCTGCTGCTCGATTCTCTCCGTCCAGGACTCCTCGGTCCAGACGGCTGTTCCCTGGGGCAGGGCTGCAGACGATGCCGCCAGCAGCAGCAAGAACGCCAGAGCGAGCAGAAAAAGAGGGATGATGCGGCATCCTCGGCCTGTTGCCTCGATCAAGGTCTTCACATCGTCTCCAGAGCGGCTATGCCCAGTGTATCCAGCGTCACCCGCAGGGCATTCTTTGCCGCCCTGGCCAGGGCTATTCTGGCCTGACGCAGATCCGGCTCTGCATCCAGCACCGGGCTGTAGCGGTAGAAGAGGTTGAAGCTCTCCGCCAGCTCCCGGGCATATGTGGCCAGCTGGTGGGGCTTGAGCTCCCTGGCCGCCCGGTCTATGACCAGGTCGAACTGGGCGATCTTCTTGAGCAGAGCCAGCTCCTGCTCACCCGACAGCAGATCAGAGCGGATGGCGGAGCAGTCCACAGCCCCGAACTCCGCCTCGCCTTTGCGCAGAATGCTGGCGGCACGGGCATGGGAATACTGGATAAAGGGCGCGGAGAGCTTCTCGAAGTCCAGAGCCTGCTTCCAGTCGAAGGTGGTGGCCTTGTCCGCCGAGACCTTGACCACATCATAGCGCACCGCTCCTGATGCCACCTGGGCCGCCACCTCCCGGAGAAAGGCCTCGCTCTCCTCCGGCCGCCTCAGCTTGACCTCCTCATAGGCCTGCTTTTCCACCTCGTCCAGTAATTCATCCGCCGAGATGAACTTGCCTTTTCTGGTGCTCATGGATCCGGTGGGAAGGGAGACGAACTCGAATATCACCACCTCCGGCTCCCGCACGCCTAAGAGGCGCAGCGCCGTCCGTAGCTGTCCCGAGACCAGCTTGTGGTCCGCTCCCAGAATGTCCACGGAGCGGTCCGAGTTTTCCGACTTCCAGCGGTGGTAGGCCAGGTCCCGGGTGATGTATAGGGATGTGCCGTTGGCTCTTTTCAGGACCATCTTCTTCTCAAAGCCGTGGGAGGTGAGGTCAAGCTGGAAGGCCCCATCTTCCCATTCGGTAAGGCCGGTCTTCTCCAGAAGGCCGACTATCTCCTCCACATCGCCCCGGCGCACGAACTCCGACTCCCAGTGGTAGGAGTCATGGCGGATGTTCATCCTCTGGAGAGTCTGCTCTATGCCGGCGATGGCATACTTGACTGCGCTCTGGATCTTGGCCATGATCTCCGGGTCCCCCGCCTCGTAGCGGGCTATGACCGAGTCAGCCTCATTCCTTATGCCGGGCTCGCTCTCCATGAGCTTATTGGCGGCGATATAGACCTTGGCCACGGCGTGGTCTGCCTTGCTGCCGTCCAGTTGGAAGTGGTCGCAGCCAACCACCACCATCGCCTCCTGGCGACCCATGTCGTTTATGTAATATTGAGCATCGACGGTGCACCCGGCCCGGCGCAGTATGCGCACCAGGCTGTCGCCTATGACCGAGTTGCGGATATGTCCCACATGCAGCGGCCCGTCGGGATTGGCCGAGGTATGCTCCACTATCACCTTCTCCTTCATCCGGCCGGTCCAGGCGTTGTCGGCCAGGGCCTCCTGGAGCACTTTGTCCAGGAACTTTCCGTTCACGAAGAAGTTGAGATAGGGGCCCAGGAGCTCCACCCGGTCCACATAGCAGAGATCCTCCGGCAGGGCCTTATGGATCTCTGCCGCTATGGCTGCCGGGCTCTTCTTGAGGACGGGGGCCAGGCGGAAGGAGACGGATGAGGCCAGGTCGGCATGGGGGCTTATGTCCAGTCCTAGGGGATTTGCTCCTTCTTCCAGATGGCAGCCGAAGCGCTCCAGGGCGGAGCTCAGCAGCGCCTCTACCTCGCTCATAAAATCAAGAAACATGGTTGACTCCGATTGTGACAGTATCTTTGATCCATCAATTGGATGGGGCGATATAAGGATTGCGCGGGCGGTCGGCCTGGACAGCAGAGCCGTTATCCAGGATCGTTTTGGAGCTCAGGCGAAGTTGGGACGATGATTATGATTGGAGTGATCAGGGATATCGGGCCAAAAATCGGGCTCATGCCGATCGAGACCATTGTGCTCTTAAAAGGAAAAAAAGAGAATTGGCCGGTTTTATTGCCTATAAATCACGGCTACCAGTATCGCCAGGACCACCATGAGCCCCAGGGCCACCAGTTGCCCCAGTATCCGCTCCATCCGTGCCATACCGGCTGATGGTAATAGTGGGTGTAATGGGGTCCATAATTATGAGATCCCGTATGGTGACTGACTCCCGAATGGGGAGCGGCCATACCAATGGATGCAGTTAGCAGCATAAGGGCTGCCAATAACAGCATCACTTTAAATGCGGTTCCCTTTTTCATGATCTTAGCACCTCCGATTTCTGATTGACAACCACCACGAGGCATCGTGATTATTTAAGCCCAATCTTGATGTAGAGGTCGTATGAATCCAATCTAAATGGTGCAGCCGGCCAAAGAGCCCCAAGTTCGCATTTAATGAATATGGCTGTTTTAGAAATCCGTATCCATCAAGCCTAATCCACATAATTAAGAGACGCGAGGGGCCCCGGGCGACATATATTGCGCCAGGCGGCGAGGATCAGTTTCTGCGGGCAGGGCCCGGATGAGCCAGTATAGAAAAGATGCCCATAAAGCTCTTTATGCGCAGTCTTCTTCACCGGGATGGACCAGCGGCCTCTCCCCCAGCTCCTCATAGATGGCTCTGAACTCCTGCAGCGCCGTCTCCAGGCTCTCCACGATCTCCGCCGCCAGGACCTCCGGCGGGGGCAGATTCTCCGAGTCCTCCAGGCTCTCGTCCTTGAGCCAGAAGATGTCCAGGCTGGCTTTGTCCCTTTTGACCAGCTCGTCATAACTGAAGGCGCGGAAGCGCTCCGTCTCCGTCCGATCATGGCGGCTCTCCGGATTGTAGGAGCAAACGAAGTCCTCCAGATCCGCTTCCTTAAGGGGATTGGTCTTGAGGGTGAAGTGCTTGTTCGTGCGCAGGTCGTAGATCCACAGCTTCTCCGTCCAGGGGAGGTCTCCGGCGGGCCGCCGGTCGAAGAAGAGCACATTGGCTTTGACCCCCTGGGCATAGAAGACGCCGGTTGGCAATCGCAGCAGGGTGTGCACGTCGCAGCTCTGGAGCAGATTGCGCCGCACCGTCTCCCCCGCACCGCCCTCGAATAAGACATTGTCCGGCACCACAATGGCTGCTCTGCCGTTGGTCTTGAGCATGGTCCTCACGTGCTGGAGAAAGTTAAGCTGCTTGTTGGAGGTGGTGGCCCAGAAGTCCTGGCGGCTGTAGGTCTCCGCCTGGCGGCTCTCCTTGGCCCCGCCGTTGGAGATGGTGACGCTGCTCTTCTTGCCGAAGGGGGGATTGGTGAGGACGATGTCCACCTTGTCGCTCTCTTCCTGGAGCAGGGAGTCGGCCACCACAATGGGGCTCTCCTCGCCGCCGATGCCGTGCAGGTAGAGGTTCATGGCGCACAGCCGGGCCACGCTGTCCACGATGTCTGAGCCCCGGAAGGTCTTGGTTTTGAGGAAAAGCTGCTGGTCCCGGTCCAGTTTATAATTTCGCTCCAAATAGCCATGAGCCGCCAGAAAGAAGCCGCCGGTGCCGCAGGCCGGATCTCCAATGGTCTCTCCCGGTTTGGGCCGGACCGCTTCCACAATGGCCCGGATGAGCGGCCTGGGGGTGAAATATTGTCCCGCGCCGCCTTTGACGTCCTCGGCGTTCTTCTCCAGAAGGCCCTCGTAGATGGCCCCCTTGACATCCACATCCAGGCCCAGCCAGGTCTCGCCGTTGATCAGCTCCACCAGGCGGCGCAGCTTGGCCGGGGATTGGATCTTGCTCTGGGACTTGCGGAATATGACCCCCAGCATGCCCGGCCCGCTATCATTCTACTTTTTGGCGCTGCCGATCCTGCCCATACCGGGAAGCCTGCATAGCCTTGGATGATGATTGCGTCCATGATGTCGGAGCGGAGCCAGAGGATTGAACTGGCTGGAACGTTCCAGCCAAAAAAAGGACCATCCCGGTCAGCTTTTGACTGGGATAAGGAGGTCCCGAGGGGATAGCCGCCCACGGCGGTTAGGGCGATGGCCGGGGAGCCGGGAACGACAGCTAGGTACAGCCCACCATATCCCCTGATCGCGCACGGCTCTTTCTTCAGTTCTTCTGGATTTAGCCTCCCTTATGTCCCTAGATACATATCTCTGATTATCATCAGAAAAAATCAATTAATAGGTCTCTTCTTTCTTTTTGGTGGAATTCTTACAATACAGTGGAATCGATAGCAGAGGCGGTGATAGTGAGCAGCAAGAGACCTTTTCAATGTGTTTAACATAATAATCCTCATATTCAGTTAAATGTTAACCATGCATCCATGCATGATGTAAAGATAAGCAGCTTAATATATACATTTGGTCATAAGATGATACGTGATCAAATGACACCCAACAAGCGGTTCGGGGGGACGTTGAACTGCCACGTTCCTGCCAGGGTAAAGAGCAGCGTCTTGCAGATCGCAGAGCGCGAGGATAGGACACTTTCTGAAGTAGTGAGAACCCTTTTAAAAGAAAGTTTGAAAGCAAGGGGCCTGATTAGCTGACCGATAACACCGCAGCACAACGAAGGGGACGCAAGTTAGAGCAGCGGTTTTTTGGTGCTGCCCAAGACGGCGATGGTTCCCACTTAGAGACAATCGACGTATCAAAGCTGACCGACATTACATCAGAAGAAGATAGAGAGCTAATAGAACTTAACAAACGTGTAAAAATCGATCATTCGAGAGCATGGGTCTATTTCCCATCTAGCGGCGAGGAACCATATTTTCTATATGATAAGTCCAACTGGCATGAACCGCCAACTTATAGGAACAGCGCTGGACAACGCGTCCCACATACAAAGATTATTTCATTGCTTACTCAGAATCTATCAGGCAGTGCGAGGCCCGCAAATAGCTTCCCCTGGTGGAAGCAATCTGATGAGAGTTATTACATCGCCAAAGCAAAACAGGTGGCTGAATTCCTTTCCAATACCAGGGATGGCTACTACATAGTCGAAGAGACATCAAGCCTCAGATTAAAATTTAAGTGTCCTAAATTTGGATCAGTTGGCGCACAGTCTCTTTATTATGGCCATAAGGATCAAGCCCCCGCGAACTTTGGCTCGATTTCGATCTACATCAACCCAACCAACGATCAAGCTTCCTGGATTTGTCCCAAATGCACAATGCTGAATTCAACTGCCTGTGGTGGCGATGGCCACCCGGTTAAGCACACTATCTCTCGAGAACTCAGAGCGGATCTTGTTAAAGATGGAGTAATACCTGAGAAGGAATTCAAATACGCTGACAGGCTGGCAGAGACGGATAAGCTGCTTAAAGTCATTCGTGAGAATCCTGGATCTAGCTTTTACGAATTAGATCATTTGATGGGATGGGACAGTGACGGCAGGATATCGGAGCGGATCATAAATCAGCAGCTCAAAAAACATGTCGATTTGAAGAAGGGCCGAAAGCATAAAGGTTTTAAAGTGTATATTAAAAAATGAATAAATTTATTGTCATTCATTTTATAATCGATATGCTTAGGTGCTTGGAGGGCGTGGCGGTCATGCCTATGAGAAAGGCGTCGAAGTACTCCAGCACCTGCCGCCACAAATTGTAGATGGAGCGGTGGCACTCGTCGGTGATCACAAAATCAAATGTCTCAATCGGTATCTGGGGATTGTAGGAGATCTCCAGGGGGGCTTCACCCGCGGGCGTCACATCGAATAAGGACTGATCCTCCGCCTGCTCCGCCAGTTCCCCTTCGCCCTTAAGCATGGAATAGAGCCTCTGGATGGTGGTGATGCACACCCGGCTCACTGGATCCAATGTGTTGGAAGTCAGATGCTGCACATTGTATAGCTCAGTGAACTTCCTGCCATCGTCCGGCGTCACATACTGCTTGAACTCATTGAGCGCCTGCTCGCCCAGGGTCCGACGGTCCACCAGGAAAAGCACCCTTCTCGCCCCGGCGAATTTGATCAGCCGGTAGATGAAGCTCACCGCAGCATAGGTCTTGCCGCTTCCCGTGGCCATCTGGATCAGAGCCCTTGGCCGGGCCTCCGCCAGTGACCTCTCCAGATTGGCTATGGCCTCGAACTGGCACTCCCGCAGATTCCCAGCCGCCAGATCCGGCAGCTCTCCCAGCCTCTCCCGCAGCGTCCTCTCCTGGCTGAGATAGTCCCGCAAGCTTTCCGGCCTGTGGAAGGCGAAGATGCGGCGCGAGCGGGGTGTGGGATCTCTGCTGTCCACAAAGAAGGTCTCGGCCCCCGTGCTCTCATATCCGAAGGGCAACGGATTGTGGCTGTGCGGGATCTCCTCCGGCAGGCCCGATAGGTATCCGCCCGTCTGCTCCTCCACCCCGCTGAGGGTGGTGCCCTCCGGCTTGGCCTCAATGGCCCCCACCGCCTCCCCCTCGATGAAGAGAAGATAGTCGGCAAATCCGGAGATGAGGGGAAACTCCCGCAGAGCAACTCCCAAAGAGGCTCCCAGGCTGAACTGGTCGTAATCCTGGACGGCCCAGCCTGCTTCTTTTAGCAGCTGATCAATTTCCTCTCGGGCTTTTTCCTCCGGAGCCATGATGGCTCCATCTTCTCCATTCATCTATTAAAAATGCTTATCCTCAATGATCACATATCTCAAGAAATGGAAAAGAAAAATTCAGAATGCACTGGAGGATGATCCCTGTCCCATGAGCCATGAATCTCTCCGTCTCCTTGGCTGAAAAACATGGATCGATGCCCCGATCGGGACTCAAGCTGCTTCATCGATCATCTTCTTGTTCTGCAATTATCAGATCGATCTGTGACAGCAAATGTCGAACTTCCTTTTGCAGTATATCCCAGAGAACCTCCTCATCGAAGCCAAAATATCTGTGAACGGAGATATCCCTGAGACCAGAGATCTTCCTCCACGCGACATCAGGATAGCGTTACCGAATAGAAAGAGGAATATGCTTTGCTGCCTCGCCTAAAATTACCAGATTTAAGATAGCTGCATCGTAGGTTCTTTCATCGGTTATGAATTGATCAAATTCCAGACCATCAACGTATCGGAGAAGCTTTCTGCATGACAATTGCATGTCTTCAAGATAGAGCAGATATTCCCTCGACATACTGGGCCTCTCTCTCTATCCGCTCTCTGATTTTAGGCCGAATGGACCTAAGGGTCACCAGATCCACAGGGCCTCCCAGCAAATCCTCTAGAAAGAACTTGAGATCCATATAGCCGTTGAATGTCGCCGGAGACGTGAACTCCACCAATATGTCCACATCGCTATCCTCTCCTGCTTCATCCCTGGCTACAGATCCGAAGATAGCCAGAGACTTTATGCCAAAGGCTGACAGCTCTTTCCGGTGCTCCATTAGCTTTTCAAGTGCTTCAGCTCGTCTCATAATCTGCTTGCAATTGTTTCTATATCTTAATATATAGGTCTTTTTGAGCATCAGGGTAAAGAGAGTCTCCGCGATTAAAGTTGAAAGAAAAAAGCGCAACTGACAACCCGGCGCGAAAAGGATATAGAAGGCCGAGGTCTTTCACACCGCCCTTTTTGTCTATGAAATTTTATTCCCTCGTTGTGGGTAAATATTGCTCAACACTTCTGCAAGTTCGTCTTTCTTCACAGGCTTGGCGATATAGCCATCCATTCCCGCCTGGAGGAATCTCTCTCTCTCGCCTCCGAGGGCATAGGCGGTAAGAGCTATGATTTTAGGCCCGTGAGGCCATAGTTGGCGAATCTTTTTGGTTGCCTCTAAGCCATCCATCTCAGGCATCTGGACATCCATCAATACAAGATCATAAGCCTGTCTTTCCAGGGCTTGAAGGACTTCCAATCCATCGGCCACCACATCAGCCTTGTAGCCCAGTTTTTTAAGCATGAGAAGAGCAACTTTTTGGTTGACCAAGTTGTCCTCTG
>JAGOLL010000125.1 GCA_017994055.1 Methanothrix sp. | reverse complement strand
CCCCGGCCGCACCAGCCATATCCTCCCACCACCACGCTCTTGCCGGCGAAAAGGAAGTTGGTAGCCTGCATGATGCCGTGCAGGGTGCTCTGGCCGGTGCCGTAGCGGTTGTCGAACATCATCTTGGTCTCGGCATCATTGACGGCAATGACCGGATAGAGCAGGGCCTTGTCCTCGGCCATTGCCCGCAGGCGGACCACTCCGGTTGTGGTCTCCTCGCATCCGCCGAACATCCTGGCCGCCAGGTCCGGCTGCTCCTTATGGATGATGGCTATGGTATCAGCTCCGTCGTCAAGGCTGACATTGGGCTCCAGCTCCAGGGCCATCTTGATGCAGCTGTAGTACTCTTTCTCGTTCTCTCCCCGGAAGGCGTAGACATGCAGCCCCCGGGCCGCCAGAGCTGCAGCCACATCGTCCTGGGTGGAGAGGGGATTGGAGCCGGTGACTGCCACCTCCGCTCCGCCGGCGACGAGGGTGGTAATGAGGTTGGCCGTCTCCACTGTAACGTGCAGGCAGGCCACAATCCGCGCACCCTGGAGTGGCTTTTCTCTCTCAAACTCCTCTTTTATCTTCTCCAGCACCGGCATGTGCCTTCGGGCCCATTCTATGCGCTGCTCACCCATCTCGGCCAGGGACGGATCCTTTACCACGCTATCATGCAAAAATATCACCTTGAATTTTGAGATCGATACGAGGTATGAAACCATATTACTGATACTTAAATGCAACCCCATTTGCTGCTGCGCCCAACGATCCGGGCTTAGATAAGTCTCTGAGAGCCATACCCCAGATCCTTCCCACCTGCATCATGATCCCAGGAAAAGAGACAACTATATTGAGGCCGATTCTTCCAGCCATGAGAAATGTGGATGAGGACCTATTCTCATTCCTGCAGAGCTACGGTTTTTCTCCAGAGGAGCTGAATTTGGCCTTCTATGAGACGGAGTCCTTTCGCAGCATTCCCGGCACCACATTGCGCCGCTATATGAACCGGATCATAAGCAGAATTGATAAGGAAGACCGGCCCGCCCTTCTCAAGGGGATCATACTGGGAGTAGCCATCCGGAAGGCGGTGGAGAGCATAGAAGAGAGGCCCATGATGCCGGAGGAAGAGGAGATCGATCTGGAGATAGAGAGGTTGGGGCTCGGCCGATAGTTGCCAGATCTAATAATAGTTCGGCCTGCCCATGAAGCATTTGCTCACTAAAAAACCAGCCATCGCACCCCTACTACCGTAGCTGTGACCACCATCCCGGCCAGAAGAATCCCTGCTGTTATGGCCGCAAAGGCGGGCCAGAAGCGAAAGCCTACCAGAAAGGCGATGGCGCAGCCTGTCCAGGCCCCGGTCATGGGCAGAGGTATGGCCACGAATACGGCTAAAGCGGTCAGGCCAAAGCTCTCATGCTCCCGGATGTACTTCCTCCTGGTGCGGGAAAAGAGCCAGGTGAAAAACCTATCCCAAATAGCAAATCTTCTCAGCCAATCGGAGACAGGCCCCAGAAAGAGAAGCAAGGGAATCACAGGAATTAGGTTTCCCAGAACGGATAAGATATAGGCCTGCCAGGGATCATAGCCATACACCCCGATGGCCAGGGGTATAGCTCCCCGCACCTCGGACACTGGGAGGGCTGCCGCCAGCAGGGTCACCAGCCAGGCCGGGGGAATAAGCTACACCTCATGCGGCGGCAATGCCTCTCAGAATTCATAACGCTTTCCTACTCACCCACTGTGCCCTTTATCTCCACCTTGAATACCGACTCGGAGGTGGGAGAGGAGACGGATATGGTCAGATCCACCGGTATCTTGCCCAGGGAGACAGACAGCGGTGCAACAGCGAAGGGCGAGGCGGAATTGCCGATCTCAACCTTTACCCCCTGAGATAACTTGGTGATGGCACCGACAAGGGCGCCGAAATCCATGTTCTTGGCTGCCTCGGAGAGATCGGGAATGACCTTTATCGGCGCGACCTCTACCGGGCCTAAGGAAATGGGATTCTTCTCATCGCCCGATATGCGGGCTGATATGGAGCTTTTATCCGGCCCTGAGACCTGGACGCTCAGGCTTCCGTCCGAACCGGTTCCCTTCACCTTGGCCACTATGGGGCGCTTCTCCTGGTCCTCCGATCCCCGCACTATCGCATCTGCATCAACTTTCATTGTCACCATGGTATCATCGGAGGGGGATTGGATTTTATGGGATATAAATGTGGTCTGGAATGCATGGTATGCGATGAATCCTATATCGCTATGCCTGCTGGCTTACGCAGAAGCAGGAAGAGGCGCTTTAAAGAGCTGGCACGCCATGCAAAAGGGCAGTCCGAGCCAGCGGCCCGAATCTGCCAGAAGTCGTCCGGACGCTCGCTGCTCCGGTGGGAAGACTCGCGGGCCAGTCCGGCTCTGTCGCCGTCGTTGTTGCCGTAAACCAGCTTTATGGGGATGCCCAGGCCCTCGAAGGTATAGCAATTCTCTGAGTGGATAATGTCTCCGGCAAAGATGGGCAGTTCTACCCTAAACTCCGCCCCTTTTAATAACCAGGTTTGCCTCAACAGGAATTGCAGTCATCAATTTTTCGAGGATTGTTCGTTGCCTCTTAGAAATCTCAGTCAGCCTCCATTTTCCACCTACTTTGACCGC
>JAGOLL010000075.1 GCA_017994055.1 Methanothrix sp. | reverse complement strand
CGCGAAAAAGAGATGCTGCAGGGTGATAGAAGATGAAAAAGATCGAGGCCATCATCCGGCCGGAGAGGCTGGAGCAGGTGAAAAAAGCCCTGGAGGAGAAGGGCATTGTGGCCATGACTGTGATCGAGGTCCTGGGCCGGGGGGAGCAGAAGGGGATCAAGCTGCAGTACCGGGGCGGGACCATGGATGTGGACCTGCTGCCTAAGCTCAAGATGGAGCTATATGTGGAGGACGGTGAGGTCGATGCGGTCATGAAGACCATATGCGACGCCGCCCGGACGGGAAAGTTCGGGGACGGCAGGATATTCGTCTCCTCCGTGGAAAAGTCGGGCAAGGTGAGGACGGGAGAGGTCTTCACCTGAAGCCAATTTTTTAACATTTTTTTGCTCCTGAAAACAGCGTCGGGCGACACCTATTTATATAATTAAATGCTAACATGTTACAATGCATATAAAACTAGATAATCTTATAATGATAATTATGATATTGTTAAATGTATCGATAATCTCTGTTGCTAATGGTGAAATTGAGATTCCATCTCATTACTCTCTTTGTCTTATTGCGCTCTCTGATTTGATCATTGGAGCAAACAACCCGGCTGCAACGGTAAACGAGAAAATTACATTACCAGGTTTGAAAATTCCATCTTTGTTGAAGAAACAAGAGTTTCCTCTCGCTATATCTGGCGGAGAAAAGCCTCCTGATGATGGAGGCACTTATAGCCCAAAAGATATCACTCCAACTTCGAAACCTACCATTGAAGCCACTCCAACATCTGCTGAGCCAGAAACGAACACCCCGAGTGCTATGGCAAATGATGCATCAGTATCATCGCAAATAAATGATCTTGGGGGAGTGAATTTCACGTCGATTACTATGAACTATATCTACTTGAATGAAAACCTAACAGGAGACATAACCTTCGATTATATCTTCAAAGGCCAGAAGGCACAAGGAGAAAGACCTGGAATAGATGCAGTGAACTCAACATTATTAGCGTCGACTGCATTTGTCACTGGTCTGACCCTGCCCAACAACGAGTTTTGGGTTAATCTAAATCCAGGACAACCAAATCTGATAATCGATGAGCAGCTCGGAACGACGGATGTGGGAAGGATTATGCTGGAGTCCGATTTGCAGATGATGAGAGATTTCTGCAATTATTCCAATCCATGCGCCAATAAAACTGGAGAAGTTTTTTTTAGTATTCTGATGAAAAAGCAAAATGAGCTTGTTTCAGAATGCATGAAGAAATTCCCAGGTGAAATTGAGTCCGCCATGAATGTTGGCTTCAAAGCGACTACGAGACATTGGATTGTTCCGAATAAGATCTATGCCTACATCAATGGCAGTGGGATTTATATCATAAATTCGACATTAAACATTAATTCAGTTCCATCTTCAGAATATTCTTACCCTGTACTAATAAATCAAAATTCTAGCTCTCTCTCTAAGAATTGTCGCGAGGAGCTCAATAAGTCTGCAATAGAATATGGTCAGTATTACAAAGAACAGGAAGAACGTTTGATCCTACCTTATGTCGTCACGGACGTAAATCAGGATGAAAGATATGAGGACCTGAGAAATGTCTACATCTCGCTGGCATTAGCCCAATGGTATAAAGAAAATATTGGGTCACAGGCAGATATCTTCCTGGATAGCATTGATTCTTCAAATTTGACTGCATTGCAATCCCTTGATTTATGGAGTCCTACTGAGATCTGGAAGAATTATGTATACTCCTTTAAAAATGGCGAATTTAATTGTACGCAAAATAAGACTATCTATATAAATGGACAGCCCATGATTGAATTTTCTTCCTTCTCATTGGGCGGAGTTGATTTTGCACGCATAAGTGATAGCATAACTCTCATAAAAGGTATTCCTCTTAAGGTCCAGGCCGGCGTTGACAAGGCCATAAGTGATGGCTTTGTAAATGAGAAAAATGATGTTCTCTTCGGAATGAGTATTCGTGTCGATCAGAAAAATCGGACTCATGCTACAGGCTCCTCACCTGGTTCGGATCCCTATCCGAAACCTCCCGAACCAAAGAAAGAAGTACACGCTCACAACGCAGAGGGAGAAAATAACACCGATGACGCGACGGATTACGACGAAGGAAAGACTTTGCATAGAATGGATGAAACCTCTTTGCAGGACATAGACAAAGCTGGTTTTACTTGCGCACCATGCCCAGAAGGTTTTAGCGGACCTAATGAAAAATGTGAATGCTGGAAATTGCAATGCCCACCTGGTTCTATCGGTCCAAATGAGAAAGGCGAATGCTGGAGCAACGAGACCAAATGCCCTCCTGGATACGAAGGTCCAAATGAGAAAGGCGAATGTTGGAAGTTGGTGCCTTTAAGCCCTAACTAGTTGAAAGAGACCTATGATCTCCTCTCCCTTTGTTTATTCAACCAGGAAGACTTGGAACTTTAGCTATTTAGTAGTCTTCAGTAATAATTAAATATTAGGAAATTGAGTTACATATATGAGAGGTTTAATGTTATCTGGATTTGGGCTCCTTTAATTTTTTTATTAAGTGTGATTTTTGTGGCATCAGCATCGGAATCGACGTCAACTAATGCTGTAATAACAGATATATCAAATGTGTCCTCGACAGTATATAATCTAACTATTTCTGAGTGGGTGGTCGATACCAGTGGTAGGATTTATGCATTCGGGTCGGGAGTTCCACATGTTTGGGCTAATTATCATGATATAGTCGTAAAAAAAGGAGAAGCAACTATCACTGTTGATTTTGATAGGATCAAGAGCATTGATTTTAATTGGTTATCCCAAAATGGGTCTGCTGAGGTAACGACAACTAGCGGAGATGTTATAGTAATGATGCCAATTAGTCATCAATCAGTTGGATTTGATAATTGGTTCTTGAGAGGAGACACAGATTATGGAAGCTTCAAACTACAGTTAAATAAAACAAAGAATATAAAGTTTTCTTAATTACCTTAATTACCCATATACTGCATTGTCAAATCAAAAACAGGATGAGATCATCCTCCTGCCCCTAAATTGTTTTTTTTTTTAAAAATTCATAACCCGATGGCTTGAACCCCGCCCCAAGTCCGATTCGAAGCTGAGACAGGACGCTAACAAAACCCGAACTTTTCCATAGCGTCCGTTTTCACGGGAGCCGCAGCACCTCTAGATGCCGGGCCTGTTGTTTGCTTCGCCACATAGCTTTGTGCCGCGCCCTGTGCATGGCAAGAACTCCAGATATAGCTGAATTAAGGCATATTACGCTGTTTAGGTTTGGATAAGAATTAAATATAACTAACGTTTATTAGCATCTCAAAGAGGGATTAAGCTTGCTTAGAAAGAATACAATCGTATTAGTTTGTGCAGTATTAGCACTCATCTTTAGTTCGATGTTGGTTTTGGCAGTGGAGCCTAGACCTGACACGGGCACTTTTTTTAAAGACTCCGCTAGGGATGGGCTTGGAAAGCTTACAATAATTAATGACAACCTCCAGATGGATGCTGTTGCAGTATTGCTTCCTCAAAATAGCAAGTCAAAATTGGCGGTCTATATTCGATCCAAGGAATCCTTTACAATATCTGGTATTGAGGACGGATCATATGATATGTATTTTGAGATAGGAAACAATTGGGATAGTAACTCAGATAAGTTCGGGGATAATGGTGGATTCTACAAATTAGATATAGCCCTTCCATTTGAGACCATTGAGAGATCAGACGTTACAGAATATAGCGGTTGGACTGTGGCTTTAGAAGCAGCAGCTCCCAATGCAAATGAAGCTGGGCGAAAGATCT
Organism: Methanothrix sp.; assembly: GCA_017994055.1. Taxonomy (GTDB): domain Archaea; phylum Halobacteriota; class Methanosarcinia; order Methanotrichales; family Methanotrichaceae; genus Methanothrix. The sequence goes on along the minus strand of JAGOLL010000075.1, from coordinate 8,143 downwards.
CGGTGAATGAAGAAGAATTTCCAGGTTTGGAATAGGATACAGCAAAAGAATATGCATCATAGGTTATATTCGCTGCTCGGGGCCTGGATTAGTTTTACAGCTAATTGGCAATGTCGAAGGCCAAACTTGGCAAAAACTATCGTTAGCGATATTATCGGTGTATGCTTGGTTCTCGTCCCCCGCACATCCTATATCCAATTTCTGATTGTATCTAAACTCGGAAATTGCTACCGAAAGCAGGAAACCATTATACTCTATAATCTTGACTCTAGACTCCATACTCTTGCGTCTCGGGCTCTCGGGTCTCGACTTCTTTCCTGCCAGGAAGCCCCTTCCCCGAACACAAACGCCGCCTCATCCCACGCTTTTTCCAGCAGCTTCCCGTAATACCCGGCATCAAATCCTCTTGCCGTCCTCTCCGGATCTGCCTCCCACTTCCTGGCATCCCTCACCACGTAGCCTATCTCCATGCCTGGAGCCAGGGGTATCCCCTGTCTCAGATGAGCCTGCACCGCAGAGGCCTCAACACACCGACGGGAGTATCTGAGCCTGCTCACCCTGCGGTGGATGGCCAGCTCCCGCACCTCCGCCCCCTCCAGTCCGTCAATATAACTCCTGGCAATCTCCCTCGCCCTGGGCTCAATCCCCTGCAGCTCCTCCCGGCTCCTGGCCTGGCCCAGGACCTCGAACAGCTCCTGCTGCATCCGGCGCACGTACTCCGGCGTGTCTCTCCTGCGGTCCATCACCCCCTATCTTCATTCGTAGGGAGATGCTCATCCTACCAGTACGGAAATGGGCACCAGATGTGTTTGAGTAGACGATAGCCCACATAGCCAAAGCCTTTTTGTATAATCCGTGATAATACATGACAAATAAACAGTAAGGAAAGGAGGAATCGCATATGAAATTTTACATACTATTTGGATTCATTTTGGCCGTGTTCATAGGAACTGGCCTCTCACAGAATCCAACAACAAGTGACGTAAATGCTTTTAAACAAGCTTTGGAAAAAGATGGATTCACAGTGCAGCAAGGCGCGGTAGGGTTTTTTGATGTCATCAAGTTATACGACTTGGGAGTGCTGCCCAATGCACTTGGGAACAATCCCAGCACAAGATATCTGACATATTTTGTCCCACCAGCACCTGGCCGGAAGGTGTCTGAAGAGATTGGAAAAATTGCCGCAACTCTTGGAATAAACCTGGAAGCAGCTGCTTTCTGGAATCTCGGTCCTGATGAAGCCGTTGTATTCGTGGGGAGGACACCCCCTGAATGCAGATACTTCAGCTTTGATCTACAGCTAGTGGAAAGGACATATGGGAATGAGACCCGATGGATTTTCTCCAACATAGGCGACACAGTGAATAATCTAGTTATCAATACTGAAGGAACGCCAAATGGTGCGGCGGGAAATCCATTCAATCAAACCACTGTGATAGTCGCTACAGCCGACAGGGGCATCGATCAACGCATCCAGGCTGCTGCAATATCCGCAGGATATCCAGACATCATATTCAACACCCAGGTGCTACCATCATCAATGCTGAATTTGGGCGTAGAAAATAACTCAGACAAATTCCTCATCGCCATGCGTCCAGCTTTCTACAAAGACAAACAGGCGGGCGATGACTACCTCAATAGCACACCTGCGATTGTTTTCCGAGTTACTCCCAACCTAACTACGAAACCAGATCCGTATGATTTCCCAAAGCTGAGAGTCCGCGGGACGGGAACTACAGAGTTTGACCTTATGGATGATCTAGAACAGCTGAAGAAAGAGATTCTTAATACATATAGCAATTTGAATGCAACAGAACTTCCGATAAGTATGGTAGTCCCTTCAGATGGAATTCAGAGGGGAATCAATGCCATGGGGCCAGACAACGATGCGTGCTACCTATGGACATCAAACCTAACTATCTATTCGCCGACACCTCCATTCCCTGATCTCTCGAAGTATTACGATTTCCAACCACATCCTACAGTTACTTTGGGAAGCGATCCAAATGAGTTCATAATCATCTACGGTGTCAACCATGTAGCCACAGAAAAGGCAACCTACTCAAGTGCTACCGTATACGGCGCAGCTGGTTGGAATGGTGTTGGAACAGTCCACGATGCCAATTTCAATGGAACTGCTGAGGAGTACCTCCCTGACAATCCCAACGCGAAATACCTCTATGTCTACAAGATTGCCAGGAACTGCAATGGCGATCTAAATTGCTTTGAGGTTCCCACCGGTCCTGGAGCCTACGGCATAGCTCTGGATCAGCCTCTTATGATTTTCTGGAGGATGTACCTGGAAAAGGCCACAAAGACCGGGCCATCCTACTCGGAGATAGTGTATGATAGAGCCATAAAGTTTGATCCGAAGACTTAGGGTAGTAGGAAAACGGAGCTTGGATAATTAAGGCCAACTTCAACTCCCAATAGAGGCCGAGATGGAGACCAGCATCCTTCAAGTTCGGCCATTTTATTTTTCTTGCTTGTCAAATTCTATAGATTGGCTGCACCGCCGAGGCCTCAACACACAGTAGGGAATATCTGAGCCTGCTTACCCTGTGGTGGATGGCCAGCTCCCGCACATCCGCCGCTGCCGGGGCTCTCACGTAGCTGTTCGCCAACTGGTTGAAAGGAAAATCCTCTGCATTGGGAATGGTGAGCGGGGGCATAGCCGGCCTGGTGGCCATAACCCGGCGGCGGGATATGTGGACGTGCCCGGAGCCATAGCCATTGGAGCGGTATCCGGCGTGATCTGCTATTTGGCTCTGCTCTTCCGGGTGGGCCGGGGGCTGGACGAGAGCTGCGACGCCTGGGCGGTGCACGGCATGGGCGGGCTGTGGGGCGCTATTGCCACGGGCATACTCGCCACCACCTCCATCAAAGCTATCCCTGCCTGATCGAGGGCAGCTTCCATCAGCTCTCAGGGAAGTACTTGCGCTGATGCTTACACATATGGCCACCGATTTGGGTATGCTATGCTCGTTACGGCATGCGCCTCTCTTAGGGAGGGAAATGTTTAAGCTATATTCTTCATAATCGGCAATTCGTGTAGGAGGAAAATTTGTTGCGTAGTACTCTGTTGGTAATGCTAGGTCTTACTATGCTTATTGGGCTGGTGATATCGGAGGAGCCACTTGAAGAGAGGTCCAAAGGTGTGCAATTCAATTACGAGGATAGCGTTAGTGGCAATGGTAATTTTGTGAGCCACAACGAGATAGCGACACAAGTACCGCACGATGATGGTCATCGCGATAGATTTGCCGATGTTTATTTGCAGAAAAAGGGTCATGGCAGTGGCTCAATTGAAAGAGAATCGATTTTAATATCTAATGAATCACTAATAAACCAGACCAATCCAGATATGATTTATGCTTTTGGACTAATTGCTACATTGGATAGCAATAGAATGGTCTATAATCCATATAATATGTCCGTTGGTAGAGGATATTATGCTGTCCGTCCCTTAAACTTCAATTCTCTCCTTGGCGATAAGAGCCTGATCAAGAATTATGCTTCAGAAACATCGATGGACCAAGAAACGAGGTATGCAAGAATCATCAATAAGAATCTGTTAGCCCAAGTAGAATACGATCATTATAACGACACAGATGAGATGCCTTCTAAAGGTTTGGCCAGGAGTCTTATGAATCTAGAGATGGGTGTCACTAGCGGTACTGCACGTATAGGAATGCTACAGGGCAATATTTCTTTGGACGCTCTTGATCCCGATAGAAGTGCTTGGTACAAACCGAACATCATAATAGACGAAGATTACACCGGGACATTCAACTTAACAAGTAAAATGAACCTAACATTGCCTTTGTCCACGGTTGTGGACGATGATTCTTGGCTACCTTGTTGTTCCGGTGGCTGGACGGATCTGATGAATCCCGACAAGAAGGGCTTTGGAGCAGATGCGAATGAGATATTTAACTGCATCTGCCCTAAAGGGCTGATAAAGGCTTAGGAGGAATGAGAAATATGTTCATAAAATTATTTAATTTTTTATTTGTATTAAGCCTAATAATGGCAATTTCAGGAGTTGAGGGCATCTCAGACGCTTCCAAGCAGGATGGTCCAAGAATCGAAGCTATCAAGGGTCCAACAATTGAAGCCACCCACAAAGACCGGCCTAGTGGTGCAACGTATCATGATGTTTTATTATATGACGGCAAAGAAAGCAACGCCTACCAGTTAGTTGTTATTGGAGATTCGATTGCCTGGGGAAACGGATTGAAGGAACCTGATAAGTACTATTATCAGGTAGCAGAGGATCTTCGAGAGACACTGAAGAGACCCGTAGAAATAACCGTTTACGCACATTCTGGAGCAAAGATTTCCGCATTTGGGATATCTGTTGAAGAAATGACATATAAAATTAGTGGGACATTGCCAGATGCAAACGTCAATAGAGATGGCCCCACATTAATGGAGCAAGCAGAAAAAATATCCAAGGATGCAGATCTCATTCTGGTGTCTGGCGGAATAAATGATGTAGGTGCCTTGAGGCAAATTAATCCCAATAGCCCAATAGGTGACAAAAGCTATAAGAACATCAAAGAAGATATGACAGATTTACTCACAAAGATTTTGGATAACACTAAAGCAGACGCTAAAATCGTGGTTACCGGTTACTATCCGATAATCTCTCATGATACTACCATAGAACCCCAGGATAAAGCAGTTACTTCTTTTAGTCAAATTGGTGATGTGGCTAAGACAGCCTTGCAGTCTGTCTTATCCTTCCCGATTCCAGGGGCCAAAGAGCCAGCAAAGATTGTCGAAAATAATAAGAATTTGAAAGAGGAAGCAGCCGAGAATTCCGAGGCATTCTACAGAGATTCCAAAACTAGCCTACAAGGAGCAGTAGATGATGCAAATAAAGCAGATGGAAGAAGTCGTATAGTATTTGTTGATCCGAAATTCGAGTCAACAAGTTGTTATGGTGCAAGTGACTCATTTTTATGGGAATTGAACTCGGATGGTACATCAAATGATGATCTAAGATTCAAAAGGGCTGACATAGCCCGCTCCGAAGAAGGTTTAGCTTTCACATATGTAGATACGATTAATGCAATTGGCCATCCCAATAAGAAGGGGGCATCACAGTATAAGGATGCCATAATGGGGACTATACTTGATGATTCTAAAGGGCTAGGAATCGACTGGCTAACAGGTGAAGCCCCCGATCCAATCTCACGAGTATATGCAGCAATTATCGGCGAACCAGCCGACGAGCCTACGTACACAAGCCAAATCCCAGTCGGTGATACCCAGACTAAGAAATTCTCGACTGCTAACCTGCCGCCTGAGAAGGTTGCATTGAGTATTGATATTAGAGATAAAAATGGGAACACAGTCCCTGCTGGAACCAAGGTTACTGTGAAGGATGGATCAGGTGAATATATACAGGTAGATTGGAGTAGCATTGGCAACACACTTGCCTTTGGAGCTCCAGGATACTGGATTATTACAGTTGATGCTCCTGGATACAAGACCAACACGCAATACATAGAAGTTTCCGGTGCATCATCGTCCACCAGTTTTAGAATGAATCTACTGGAAAAGGGGATCAATATTCAACCTCCCGCAAGCCAACTTTTAAGTTCTTCAAAATTAGCGCAAGCAGGGGTTGGAACTCCGATGTTACCATCACCAACTTCGGAAGATTACAGCAACTCCAATCCACCAGCAGTCACTCATCCAGGTGTAATAACGGTAGTCAATCGACCGGAAGGGTATCCTCCTGGGGGAAATTCTGGCTGGGTTCCGTGTGTGTAAGATAGGTCGCAAAAGGATTTATCCAACAGACATCTAATTACTTCAGCTTAGCCATCAGAAAATCGTATTTAGGCCCCGGCCAGAGCAATAAGATCAGCAGAGATGTATTGACCATCCAACCACTCCAGCTTAACCTATCAGGATATCTGATCCATTTCATAGTCTTTAGAAAAAACGCCCTTAAGCCAGAGCCTATTCCTCCCCGGCTATGGCCAGAAGAGCAAGATCAGTAGAGAGGTATTAGAATTGACCGAAAAGGATGCAAAAGAAGATCTCAAAAAGAAGCTCACCCCCCTCCAGTTTCATGTGACCCAGCAGTGCGGCACTGAGCCTCCCTTCAACAACCAGTTCTGGAACAACAAGAAGCCGGGCATCTACGTGGATGTAGTCTCCGGCGAGCCCCTCTTCTCCTCCCTGGACAAGTTCGACTCCGGCACCGGCTGGCCCAGCTTCACCCGGCCGCTCCAGGATGAGAACGTGCAGGAGAAGCCCGATCTTAGCTACGGCATGGAGAGGGTGGAGGTGCGGAGCCTTAAGGGCGACAGCCACCTGGGCCACCTCTTCGATGACGGTCCGAAGCCCACCGGCATGCGCTACTGCATCAACTCCGCCTCCCTGCGCTTTATCCCCGCGGAGGATCTGGAAAAAGAGGGATACGGGGAGTACTCCAGGCTTTTTGAGGAATCGAATCGGGGGGATAAAAAGCCATGAATGCCGATCAGGAAAAGGAAAAAGAAAAAGAGCTTGAGACCGCCACCTTCGCTGCCGGCTGCTTCTGGGGAGTGGAGGCCATGTTCAAGCAGGTCAAGGGCGTGGCGGAGACCACCGTGGGCTACACCGGCGGCAGCACACCCGATCCCAACTACCGCCAGGTCTGCACCGGCATCACCGGCCACGCCGAGGCGGTGCAGATCAGGTTCGATCCCAAAGTAGTCTCCTACGAGGAGCTGCTCTCCCTATTCTGGCGGATGCACGATCCCACCACCCCGGATCGCCAGGGGCCGGATGTGGGAACGCAGTACCGCTCCGCCATCTTCTACCACGACCCGGCGCAGAAGGCGGCAGCGGAGAGGTCAAAGCAGGAGTTCGACCGCTCTGGCGTCTATATCAATCCCGCTGTCACAGAGATCGTCCCAGCCACGGCCTTTTATCCGGCGGAGGAGTACCATCAAAACTACTTCGAAAAGCAGGGCGGCAGAGGCTGCCATGTGCTGAGAAGAAAATAGAAGCGGCTTGCCGTATCAGAAAAACGAATACGATGCTCTGGGAAAAAGTTACACTCCCAGCGCATTTATGGCCTGGATCAGCTCCCCGAAGGCCTCCATCTCCAGATCCAGGACCTCCTCCTCGCTCATGGAGATGCTCATCTCCCCGTCCACAGTGAGCCGGTCCGGGCCGCGAGCAATGATCCTGTCCCGGCCATCTCGGGAGAGCACCTTTTTGATCTCCTTCTCATGAGCCATGGTCCTTCCGGGGATGATCACCGTATCCTTGACCTGGGAGAGGTCCAGGTTCTGGAAGTCCTCTATGGTTATCAGGCAGCCTATGTCCTTTTCCAGCCCCACTACATTGACCTTGTCCGCCCTATCCTTGAAGATCTCCTTCAGCAGGGGCAGGGCGGTTCGGCTGGTGATGATACTAGCCCCCCGGCGCTGCTCCGGCAGGCTGGCCACCAAGTCCGGACGTCGGGCCAAAGCAAAGGGCGCGCCAGTCACCGGATCCCAGAGGGGGGTTCCCGTCACCCTCAGGCGGTGGCCTTCCGCGGTTTGGGTGACTATATCTCGAAACTCCTCAATGCTGTGCGGGATTATGCCCGGCATTATGGGAGAGTTGCCCAGAATCAAGCCCTGGTCTTGGGAGTTGGCGAACCTCATCAGAATTATGCCCTTGGCCCCCATATCCTCCAGGTCGGAGCAGGTCTTCTCCAGCACCGGCCCATCGTTTACCCCCGGTATGAGCACGGCAGCGCAGTAGACCTGGCAGTGCTGGCAGAAGATCTCCAGATTGGCCAGAGCAATCTCTGCATTCTTGTCGTTCATGTACTTCCTGCGCAGCCCGGGATCGGTGGCAAAGACGGTAAAAGAGACCTCCATCACCCCCGCCTCCACCAAAGCGGCGGCATCATCCGCCTTCTTGAATCCCTTTCCCGAGGTATAACCCAGGGAGATGGGCACCATGCCCTGAGAGAGGCTCTCTGTGAGGGGCAAGAGATCAGGGTAGCAGCTGAGATCTCCTCCCCCGCTGATGCTGACCTTGTCCGGAATGCTGCCCATGCATCTTCCCGCCACATCGAAGAGCACGGCATCCATGGGCTTGAATCCGGGATAGCTCTCCGCTATGGCCCGGGAGCAGTAGTCGC
>JAGOLL010000124.1 GCA_017994055.1 Methanothrix sp. | reverse complement strand
GTTTTCTGCTACATTCTCTTGAGTAGAATAATCCTTAGCAGATGGGGCCGGTGCCATTGCTCCAATGATCATTAAAATAACAAATGCATATAGAACATATCCAACCATCTTTACTATTTTACTCTTGTTATTTAATAGCGGAAGTTTATCTGTGATTCCCATCAAATCCCTCCTCATCAGCAAGATAACTGGTGGATCTAACGAAAAACCTTTGTGTCCTAATGGGTAACCGAAGGGGATCAAATTTACATAGCCCAGGAGTGTGACTTCCCCCCTGGCCTAAAGACTGGAGTTTGCGCCCTGCCCGTTCCTATCACCATCGATGCCTGCCGCCTACAGAAATGAGCCGGCAGATGGGGTTGGGGCGAGGATAGCGATTTTCTGCGATCCATAACGGGATTGCCACGGCTAGAACTAAGTCGTCGTGCTCGGCCTCTCGGCCATTGCCAAAGGAGACGTTAGCCGTGTTGGGGTTGAACTTGATCTGATAGTCTCTTAGCTCTTTTAGCAGAATATCGCCGTATGGTAGCCCTTTGGCTATCTTAATCGAGCCACATTGAGCCAGGACCACCAGACAGCCGATTACATCCTTTTTGGGAGCCTTGACAGCCATCCTATCTTCGTCCCATGTAACTGCATCTCCACCGTGAAGGGTGAGGCCAACAGCATTGATGCCTTTCTTACGGGTCGCATCATATACCGGCGCACCTACTCCTGTCTTATCCAAGCAAACCGTTGTATCCGCCCCGGCAAGCGGCTTGCGGTTTGCCAGGCTATAAATGTGGTCGATCTGGCTAGGATAGCTCATGCCTAAAGACAGCCGCTCTAGGTGGTTCACCACATAGTTTCCCGCATCCGTCTTTTTCAAGACAGCCACGGCGCTGTAATCCTGGCTCTGGCCTATATCCCATCCCACAAAATACCGCTGTGGTGCTGGTCGTGCTGGTGTAGACTTGTATTTAACAAAAGCTCGGACCTCGCCCGGTCGCAGTGGTTCGTCATCAATATGCATGTGTACTCCCCCATAATGGTTTTTCATCAGTGTCGAACATCATTTCAATTGTAGCATCACTAAAGACCTGCCCCAAAGCTTCCATGAAATGACAATGGTATTCTTGTTCAAACCAGGGATTCGATCTCCTCTCCCCTTCCAGGAACTCGGGGCTTATGCGTGGGCATTGCTCGGCAGGAATTTCGTAGGACTCCCATAGGTCTCTCTCCTCGCTCCAGATCTTATAGAAATGACCTCGCTTGCCGAAAGGAGTGCTCATGAGGATATGCCGGCCATTGGAGACGGCCAGCATGGGCCGGACACTGTTGAAGAGATCGTCCAGGACTCTACTAGCTTCATCTTCCAAAAGGAGAGTTACAGCCGAGAAGGATCTGGCCGTCTTCTCACTCCCTGGCCTGGCGATGAACCTGTTGCCATTGGCGAACCTCACCGCAAGCTTGGTGTCGGTGCTAAGATAGTCGGAGGGCAGCTCCACAGCTCCCCGGAACTCATCGAATTTCAGCATAAGCTCGCTGGATTGATCCTGGCTAGGAGCTATCACCAAGCCGAAGCTAGGCCGCCTATAGATGCTCTCATGGAGCCCTAGGGCAGCGCAAGTTGTGGACTTGCCTGATTGCCGAGAGCAGTTGAGGATAATTCTCTTTGACCGGCTCCGGAGAAGGTCAGCCTGCCAGGGGTCCGGTGAGAAGCCGAGCACTTCCCTGGCCCATGTCACCGGATCGGCAGCATAAACCAGATCATCTGCCACGGATGGCATGAACTACCGCCTCCCTGGCCTCGGGGTAGGGCTCCAGGGCATTGATAACAAGAGATCGCACTTCTACCCATTCAGGAGAGGTTATGAGCGTGATTTGGGGCGGTGACGCAATCCGGCCTTCCAACTCAGCCCATAACCTGATTTGTTCACGCAGCTCTCTCAGGAAGGTTCCCGCTGCCCTCATATCCTGGCTGGCTTCGGCCTGATCCAATAGGCCTGCCGCTTTGCCTCTGACTTCCCGGAGCTGATCGATGAAACTGGCGGCGTTCTCCAGCCGGGCAGCCATGCTATCCTTTGCGGAGCTGGTTACTTCCTCCCTGAGATCTGCCATCTCCTGCAGACGGGCTTCTTCTAATGCCTCTTCCCTGGCCTGCTCCATGATGGCCTTGATATCTCCCACATCGGCTGCAATGTGGTTCTCTAAATGCCGCCTTAATGCCGTCTCACTATAGCCGAAATCCTCCGCAATTCGCCGGAATGATTCGCCGGTTAGATCCTTCTCCAGCAGCCGGCGGTCCAATCCTATCCGCCGTTTGTCCGAACATGGGCCGCAAGGTCGAGCCATTCCCGACTACCTCTGGCCGCAGTACCGCCGGATCTCTTCAGGAGCCAGGGCGGATAACTCTTCTAGCTCATCAATTAAGGAAGACGCTTCAGGATATCGCTTTCTCGGAGATAACCTCCTCCGAGGTTGCGATGGATGTTCCTCCGCACCGCTTACCTGGTCCATCTACAGCGCCTCCTTTAACCTGGTCTGCGAACCGTTCTCTCTGGTTGGCTCTGATGGCGGGCCGTAGATGTGGCAGTTTGAGCAGATATAGCAGCTCTGGCCGTTGTTGTAGTAGGATGTCAGATCATAAGGGAAACTTCGACCACATAGGCAACAGGTGCGC
>JAGOLL010000074.1 GCA_017994055.1 Methanothrix sp. | reverse complement strand
TGACTGAACATCCAAATCCATGCTACTTCCCTTCGGAAAATAGGTAGTAGCTATTTATTTAAAAATATTTTGGATATTTAACGGCGGAAAATTAAGAACCGCGAGTCAAAAGTGCGGAATGTGGGGTACATCTGCCTGGCCCGGAGCATCTTCTCTTCCCGCTCTCTGCGAGAGAGCCTGGCCGGCTTTTCCGATGCTTCCGCGGCAAGGGAGTGGCTGGTGGCCAATATCAAAGGTCTGGGATACAAAGAGGCTAGCCATTTTCTGCGGAACATAGGCTTGGGAGGAGACCTGGCCATACTGGACCGGCATATACTCAAGAACCTGGCCCTGCTGGGAGTGATAGATGAGGTCCCCGCCTCGCCCGGCAGGAAAATGTATCTGGAGATTGAGAAAAAGATGACCCGCTTCTCCAATGAGGTAAATATACCTATGGCCCATCTGGATTTGCTGCTCTGGTACAAGGAAGCGGGGGAGGTTTTTAAATAAGAGATGATGCGGTTTTTTTTCTTTTACTCGCCCTCCTCCTTCTTTCTAAACCACATCCTCATCTGATAGATCCCTTCCTCGCTTCTCTTCTCCGTATCGAATCCCATCTTCTCAAAGAGCCTGACCATGGCTCTGTTTGCCACCAGCACATCGCCGGTAAAGCCGAGAAGGCCCTGCCTTCTGGCCAGCAGAATGAGGTAGGAAAGGATCTCCCGGCCTACCCCCTGCCCCTGGAAGCTGTCCTTGACCACCAGAGCTACCTCAGCCGAGTGCATATCGGTATTCAGCTCATACTGACCCAAGCCGATTATGATCTCTTTATCCTTCTCTTCCACCGTAGCCAGGATCTCCATCTTCCGGCTGTAGTCAACGGCCACGAAATCCTGAAGCCTCTTGTGGGGCATGTCCTTCCTGGCGGAGAAGAAGCGCTTGTAGAGGCTGTCCTCGGAGAGACTGTAGAAGAAGTCCTTGAGCAGCGCCTCGTCTGTGATCTTGGCCGGCCTTAAAAGTATATTAAGCCCCTTGCCGGTGGTGCGGTAGATCTCCAGCTTCTCGGGATAGATGCCCTTCTCTCCGGGTATGAATTTCTGATCCTTGTAGATGATGGCCCTCTTTCGGGCCGACTCCATCAGCCAGGGCCGGAATTTGGGGTGGGCTATGGATATGAGGTCCATAGCCCTCTCTCTAATGTTTTTGCCGTGCAGATAGGCTATGCCATATTCGGTTACCACATAGCGCACATCGCCCCGGTTCAAAGTCACTCCCGCGCCTTCATGCAGGGTAGGGACGATTCGAGAGACGCTCTCGTTCAAGGCGGTGGAGGGCAGGGCCAGGATGGTCTTTCCTCCCGGAGCCAGGACTGCGCCGCGCATGAAGTCGGCCTGGCCGCCGATGCCGCTATAAAATGTCCCGCTCAGGGACTCGGCCGAGGCCTGGCCGGTCAGGTCCAGCTCCATGGCGCTGTTGATGGCCGTCATCAGCCGGTGCCGGGAGATGATGAGGGGATTGTTGGTGTAATCGATCCTCTTGAACTCCACGGTTGGATTTTCATCCAGGAAGTCGTAGCTCTCCCGGTCTGCCATGCAGAAGGAGGCTACGGTCTTGCCCGGATTGTGGATTTTTCTGTTGTTGGTCACCACCCCATTTTCCATGAGGCTGATTATGCCGTGGCTGAGAAGCTCGGTATGGACGCCCAGGTCCTTCTTGCCCTCCAGATTGGGGACCACTGCATCGGGAATCAGTCCGTAGCCCACCTGAATGGTCGAGCCGTCCTCAATCAGGCTGGCCACATATCTGCCTATCTTCTGGACGATATCAGACGGGGCTTTGAGGGAGTACTCCAGCAGTGGCTCGTCATGCGCAATCACGAAGTCTATGTCCTTGATGTTGATGAATCCGTCACCGTGGGTGCGAGGCATATTGCTGTTGACCTGGACCACCACCAAGCTTGCCTTCTCCACGGCGCTCTTGACCACGTCCACACTGATTCCCAGGCTGAGGTAGCCGTGCTTGTCCGGCAGGGAGGTCTGGACCAGGGCCACATCCACCCGGATCAACTCGGAGCGGAATAAGTCGGGTACAGCGGATAAAAAGATGGGAGTGTAGTCCGCCTCCCCCCGGTTGACCGAGTTTCGGGTGCTGTCTCCCACGAAAAAGGAGTCCAGCCGGAAGTTCTCATGCAGCTTCTCGTCGGCATAGGGGGCAACCCCCAATGTCCAGATGTGGATCAGCTCGGCATCGAAGAAGGCCTTGGGGTGATTTTTGACGTAGTTGACCAGGGCAGCCAGCAGATACTGTGGCTCGCCGCAGCCGGTGCCTATGAAGATCCTGTCGCCGGCATGAATATGAGAGAAGATCTTCTCCTCGGTGGCGAACTTCTCCGGATAGATTTTCCGAAACTGCTCCAAATAGCTTCTGTCTTTCATCTTTACCAACCTGATTCCTTGCTGTCTTCCTGCCAAGTTCTATAATCTTTTAAGAGATGGTACATAATCATCCTGACGCTCTGAAAGAGATTTATAGCGGCAGAATAAGCACAGGCCTGAGGATTCGTGAGATAAGGGGACAGGGACAATTGCGGCATTGAGGCAGGTGGAAAATGACCGGCATTCTGATCTATGGGGCAGGGGCCATTGGCTCATTCCTGGGCTATCTGTTATCAGAGGCTCCTGGGGAGGGTGCTTCAGAGGAGAAGAGCGTTGAGAGTGTAGCTCTTCTGGGCCGAGCCGGGCACATGAATGCGATTAAGGAGCGGGGCATGCATGTGGACCTGGGGGAAAAGAGGGATGTGCTGCATTTCAGGCACTGCTTTTCCAGCCTGGATGAGCTCAAGAGATCGGATTTTTATCCCCAAGTAGTCGTGGTCTGTGTCAAGACCCACTCTCTGCCCGCCCTAGCTCGGGAGCTGCGTGAGTCGGGGCTACTGGAGGAGAGGCTTAAGGAGGCTCGATTCATCCTGCTCATGAACGGCATGGGAAACCGGGAGGCTCTCCTTAATTGCGGCCTGGACAGCCCCCGCCTTTTTGAGGCCATCACCTCCTTTGGAGTAGTTCTGGCCGGAGAGGGCAGGATTGAGCTGAAGGGCAGAGGAAAGACTGTGATCCAGGATGGCATGGGCCGGGAGGAGATGGATTTTTTAACGGAGAGGCTTTCGGAGAAGGGATTTGAGATTGAATTCTCGAGGGACTTTTCGAGGCAGCAGTATCAGAAGCTTCTGGTCAATGCGGCCATAAATCCCATCACCGCTCTCACCCGCCGGCAGAACAGCATCATCCTCTCCCCCGTCCTGAAGAGCACAGTGGAGAGAGTGGTGGCGGAAGCAGTGGCGGTTGCGGCTGCGGATGGTGTGGCGATCCAGGAGATGGAAGCATTTAATCTGGTCCTCTCCGTGGCGGAGAGGACGGCTGCTAATACCTCCAGCATGCTCCAGGATGTCCTGCGGGGGAGGAGGACGGAGATCGAGGCCATAAACGGATATATCGTCATGCAGGGCAAAAAGCATGGAATTGCAGTACCGGCCAATGAGGCGCTGTACGGGATGGTCAAGGCGGCAGTAGATTGATTTTCTATCTTCCCAGTTTGAATCCATCTCACAGCCGGGCCCGTGCGGCAGCAAGCATCAGACTGCCGAGCCCCGCAAAGCCATATCCATTCCTGAATTGGGCTCTCAGGCTTGCCAGACGCTGAGGCGGAACCGAGTCAGGAGGCGGACGGGAGCCGGGCGGGCATTCTTTATTTTACTATCGTTTAGTGCATAAGTACAGGGCGAAGAATCCATGCCTATGCCTTGCGCTTACAACCTCAAGTCCGGCCCGCTCGATCATCCCTCTCATGATCCAGTCCAGGGTGGAATACTCGTTCCTGATATGGTCGGACATGAGGCGCACAAATCCATCTCCGCCTCTCCTTGAGGCCTGGGAGAAGAACTTTCTGAAATAGTCCTCATATTCCGCCACATCAAAGGAGTAGACCACATCCCTGAGGCAGAGCCTGCCCCCCTCTTTCAGCAGGCCGGCCATGCGCAGCAAGGCAATCTGCTTCCAGAAGTCGGGCAGATGGTGCAGAGCGATCTGGGTAACCACAGCATCCACATAGCCGCCCTGGTGCTCATAGGTTAGAAAGCCTCCCTTGATGAAATCGATGTTGCTGATGTCTCTTGAGGCGGCTTTCTTTTGGGCGTAACTCAGCATGCCATCGGAGAGATCCACAGCATAGACCCTTGAACAGCAGGCGGCAGCGGCAAGAGCGAACTCGCCCGTTCCAGTGCCAAACTCCACAACGGTCTGATCCGGCTTCAAATCCAGAAAATCCAGGATCTCTTGGATCTCTCCCTGGACATTCCTAAAACTCTTGTTTTTCTGATCGTAGGTCTCGGCTATGGCATCGAAATCCTGGCCGGGATGATCCGGCTCATGATACTGCCAGAATGGGACAGGCATTGCAATTCTCCACTCTTCGGATCTCTGTTGATGATTTAATCTTTATGACCGAAGAATTCCGTCAGGGATCATAGTGGCTGACGCAGGTCCAGTGGTAGTAGCCGTGAATGCCAGTGCCGGTGACCTCGTCAAAATCCTCAAGCTCCTGGCCGCAGATCTGGCAGATCTCCCCATCGGCAACCTCGATCTCCCCATCATTACATAGAACTACTACCATCACACCTTTAGAGATCAGCAACATGCCATGAAGCTTTCGCCATAGAGCCAGCCCTCGTGAAGGAGTCTATTCAGATCAAACTCTATGCCAATCCCTCCAGAAGAGCTATGCAATTGAAACGATCTCACCACTGAAAAGCCCACCTGCTATGTCCGCTCCTATAATGGGTATTGGCGGTTCCGGTTCAGGCCTCAAATATGGGTAAACGATCTGGCCGCTGAAGAGACCCTTGGCCGTATTCATGCCTATGCTGTAAATATCCGGGGGCTCTGGTTGCGGACCCAAAGCAGCCGATATATTTACTGCACAGCCTATCAGGATACTTAAGGCAGCTATCGCAAGTACTTTACTCAGGAAATGATGCATTCGGGACATTATAGTCACCTTTAAAGATTATATTACTCTATTCTATGATATATCCTTAACGATGTATCTCATCAAGATATATTTTTATATTATAAATAAAATCTAGAATCCTGGTCTTCTTAAGATATTTCAGTAGACGGCTTTAGCCTGCCCAACAAGTCTCATCGACATCCACCTCCTTGAGAGAGAAGGATCTTAGGCATCTATACGATTTACCCGGATACAACTCACTGCTCCTTTTCCGGCTTCGCTTCAAAATTCTGGAATTCTCGCAAGGCCGAAGCCAGAACCCTGGTCTGCCCTATGATTGCTGCAATGAAAACAGCATCCAATATCTCGTCCTGGCTCGCGCCTGCGCGGGATGCCGCAGCCATATGTACCTTTAGGCACTTGTCCGCTCCCGATGCGGCAGCAGCGGCGACGGCCAAAAGCTCTGCCGTTTTGGCATCCATGCTCTTTGGACGCAGGGCATAGAAGTCCTTGAGGGCGGAGAAGATCATGAACTCCGGGCGACGGGCCATGGTTCGCAGGATGAAGGGCACGACTCCAAGCATCTGCTCGCAGTCGGCATAAATATCCTCCTCCAGAGACTCGGATTGATCCAGGAGGGATTTGATCAGGTCTTTGTTTTCGGGTTTCATCAAGAGTGATATTGATTGCACCCATTATTGCTGCTTTCGCTTTGCCTGCTCAGCGGGAGGACGCCGGCAAATATTTATAAATTCTATCTATAATTAAAATCATATCCAATCGCCTTTTTCGGGCAGATGTCCACGCAAACGCAACATAAGATGCATTCGGAATCTTCCATATCCATCCTTTTGACCATATTGCTAACATTCAGCCCCATGGGGCAGTCCCTTGAGCACCTTTTGCAGTCTGCACAGCAATTTGCATCGGTCGTGAGATGAAGAGCCGGCCAGCGGAAGAGATTTTGGGCTTTTCTACCGGCTATCAGGAGTACGGCTATGGGGCAGAAATTGCGACAGAAGCCGCGTCTCCCTGTAAACATGGCGAAAAAAGTGATGAAAAACACCTGAGCATAGAATATAATGTAGCTACCTTTTCCGGCTATCGATATACCATGATCCGTATAATAGAAAAAGTCTATGGTCTTCCATCCTCCCGCATAATAAATTGCGGAGATAAAAGAGATGAAAAGGTAAATGAAGAACGCATATTTGAGTAGCTTCAATCTTTTAATATTAAAGATATTGTCATTAATTTGAGTATAAATCTCCTGCAGTCCGCCAGCGGGACAGAGCCAGCCGCACCAAAGCCTGCCCAGAAACAGCGAGCTGACGAAGAGGAGAATAAATACAATAAGGCCACCGGTCACGATCCCTTTCGAGGCTCCTTCCGTGATTATCGGACAGGAGATATAGGTAAATGTCACAGGCAAAAGCAAGAATGAAAAGATGGTAAGAGTTTTCCGGACTTTCTGCCTAAATGGCCTCTCTTGATTCTTGAAAATTTTCATATCAACAATTCAATTCTCTTGATATTTTAGGATGACTGATGAAAAAGAAAAATGCCAGTCTCAGTACTGCCTGGCCATATAGGTCCTGCCCGCGCTCTTTCTGCCGCAAACAGCGCAGGCCGCCTCGGAAAAGCTCTGGTACTGCGGCTCGCCCAGCATATTGGCCCCTACCTGGTCCTCCAGCTGGTGGCCGCATTCCACCTCTCCGCACCAGGAAACCAGGGCCACTCCCGCCTCGGTCTGGGCTCTGGCCTCCTCTATTGTAGAGACCTCTTTGACCTTGCTCTCATGGAAGGTTCTGGCCTTTTCATAGAGAGCAGACTGAAGCTCCTCTGCCTCTGCGGCTATAGCACCAGCCAGGCCATCCGTGGGGACAGTCTTCTTGGCCCCATCCCGGCGGACCAGCGTCACTGCCGCCTTCTCTATGTCCCTCGGCCCCACCTCCAGGCGGATTGGCACCCCTTTCATCTCCCATTTGTAGAACTTGGCCCCCGGCCTCTCATCGCTGGTGTCAAGCTTAACCCGGATCATCTCCGTGGCGAGCTTATCTTTCAGCTCCCGGCAGACAGCCAGAACCTTCTCCTTGTCGCCTAAGAGAATGGGCACAATGGCCACCTGTACCGGGGCCACCTCCCATGGCAGAGCCAGGCCCCTCTCGTCTCCGTGCACCGATATCAAAGCAGCGATGCAGCGCTCCGATATGCCGTAGCAGGTCTGGGATACCAGCTTCTGCTCCCCGCTCTCATCCTCATAAGTGATCTCGTAGGTCTTAGCGAAGGTGGAGCCCAGGTGATGGGCGGTGCCCACCTGCAGGGTCTTGCCGTCGGGCATGATCACATCTAAGGCCGTGGTGTAGTCGGCGCCTGGGAATTTATCCCAGCTGGGCCGGCGGCTGACCAAAAAGGGCAGGGCCAGGCGGCGATAGAACTCGGAGTAGCGGGCGATGGCCGTTTCCACCTGCTCCGCCGCCTCCTCCCAGCTGGCGTGAACTGTATGGGCCTCCTTGAAGGAGGTTATCTCTCGCAGCCGTATGAGGGGGCGGGTGTGCTTGGTCTCATAGCGGAATGTGTTGACGATCTGGTAGATTCTCAGGGGCAGATCGGCATGGGACCTGATCCAGAGCTTGAACATGGGATAGATGGCCGTCTCGCTTGTTGGCCGCAGAGCCAGCTTGACCTCCAGAGGAGCTGTCCCGCCGCAGGTCACCCAGTAGACCTCATCCTCGAAGCCCTTGATGTGCTGGGCCTCCTTCATGAACTCATTCTCCGGGATCATGAGGGGAAACTGGGTCTCCTGATGGTCGGGATCGAGCAGCTCCCGGATGATGGCGTAGACGCTCTTTCTGATGGCAAATCCGAATGGAAACCATACGCACATGCCCTTGACCGGATAGCGATTGTCTATGATCTCCGCAGTCATGAGCAGCTCGTGATACCACTCGCTGAAGTCTTCCTTTTTCGGGAGCTTGGCCTGTTTGATCTCTTTTGCGCTTGTTTTCGTCTTGGAATCAGTCATGGAACCACCGATATGGCAAGGGGAGTGATAAATGTTTCAATGATCGCGGCCAGGAACAGAATTGGAGTTATATAGCGCCATAGGAAGCGGACTGCTATTCTGGTCTCCCCGGCCAGGTCGACCTTCTCCCTGGCCAAGGTTAAAGCAAGAAGATAGCCCAGCCTAAATCCTATGGCTATGCTGACCAGTACCGCAGGCAGCTCCAGGATGCCGTGAGGCAGGATTCCCGCCGCCAGGAATAGCAGGCCGCTCTGCTGCACTGCGCCGTAGGCAACAACACCCAGCAAAAAGCCGTTGCTGGTCACGACCAGCAGGGGGATGAGCCCCAGGCCCAGACCCAGGAGCATGGCCATGGCTGAGGCCAGGAGGTTTTTGAGGAATATGATGATCATGATGATCAGGGGCGGCTGCTCCAAGATCCATTTCAGTGCATCCAGCTCCGCCCTCCACTGAGAGGCCAGGTCCGGATCTGCTCCCGCCGCCCAGTAGCCCATGACCGAGGTCAGGGCGAAGACAAATGTGGTCAGGGCTATAAATGAGCTTATGGATCGAAGATAGGCCAGGTCATCCTTTATCGACAATACAGCAATCTCCTCTCCACCCTCTCCCGGCCTTTATTTAAGGATAGCGCGGACCAGGATGATATAAAGGTGCATACATGGGAGAACGAGGCTGCCAGCCCCCAGGCTTTAAGCCTGGCTCAAGAAGTAGATCCCAAAGCAGATCAGGAATAACCCGCAGATCCCCAGTATGCCTCTGTAGCTTGCTTGGGAGAGGACGCTGCGGCCCCGGTCCAGGCTGCCCGAGACGAGAGTGTACCAGCCGAAGTCAGCTCCCCAGTGGCCGACGATGAAGGCGGCGGCCATGATCAGCCCCGAGTTCAGCCCGGTGAGGAGGAAGGCGCTTCCCACGGATAGCCACCAGATCCAGAAGTAGGGATTGGCGGCGCTGGTGACCGCTCCGGCGAGAAAGGCGCTGCCGCTTGCCTTGCCCTCCGGACCCTTAAGCACTGCCCTCCGGCTACCTATGGCAGTCATGACTCCAAAGGCTATCAGGGCCAGGCCGCCCACTATGGAGATGCCACGAGCGTACTGCTGCATGACCGAGGCCAGGCCGCCCACGATGATCAGAAATATCAGAACCTCCACCAGTGCATGGCCTGCCGCAACCTTGGGGCCGGCCCTCCAGCCCTCCTGCAGGGAGGAGTTGACTGTGGCCAGCAATGTCGGTCCTGGAGCCAGTGCACCGGTGAGGCCGATGGCAAAGGCCGTGGCCAGCATCTGAGCTATCTCATACATCTTGCTTCGGCCTCTTGCTCTAACCTCTTGCCCTGGACTCTTATCTTATTCATTTTGCCGCCACCATTCCACGATGCTGTTCTTCGGTATTTGATCCGGGGCTTGAAATGCTTTTGGGCTGGTCCCTTTGTCAGGAGGACTTCCAGGCCAGAAAGGATAGAGCCCCAAAAAAAAGAGATATATGGACAGGTCGGGATTTGAACCCGAGGCCTCTACCATGCCAAGGTAGCGATCTTCCAGCTGATCTACCTGCCCAACAGCTACTCCAGGTAAGCTGTACCCCATTTAAAGATGTCGGTAGGGGATTGCAGCACCGAACAGGCCGACTCATTCTCAGGATCCTCCTGACGCTCGAAATATGCTATCTGCCTGCCCGACCCAGAAGAGGGGCAGACGGATAGCTGTAATTAAGCAGCTCATCCCGGCAGGCAGCCGTGCGCGCAGAATGGTCCGAGCGCAAATAGAGCGCTGCTCAACCGGCCTGCAAGATATTGGCAATACACCAGCATGGCAGCTTGACCGATCCTAAGGATTATATCTACGGGCAGAGAATTCTGGCTCCGAATATGAGACGACGGACATTTATATTGCTTGCACTCGCCCTTGTCATCCTCGGAGCTAATTCCATATACTATCCTCACCCAGGCACCGACTCCTACAGCCCGGCATCAGGCAACCCGGCCTACAAGAGCCCCCTCTCTTTTCCACTCTATGCCTCCGGCAATAACACCACTGCTGTCTCAGCTGTCCTTCTGCGAGCCACGGAACTGCGGCCTGAGTTTGAGGTTTGGAGATCAGGCAATGGCTCTGCCTATTCCCATCCCTTGCTGCCTTTATGGAGCGCATACACCTTTTATCTGCCTTTTCAGAAAGCTGGCCGGTCTTTCGGCGATTACGAAAGCAATACCTTGTCTATCGATGACTTTCTGACGGAGAATGAAAATCGCTCTTCCGCCACTTACGATACCCCATCTGTGAGGCAGTTTGCTCTGCAGGACGAATATCATGAAGGTGTTGAGGCGCACGATGATCCCACCCGCATGGGCATGAGCCATTTCCTGGATGATGACGATCCACCAGGCCCGCCGCTGCTATGAACGGTTTGAATTGAAATCTAATAAAAAAACTTTTACTGGGATCTGCCCTTCGATCTACTGCAGATAGTTCTCGATCTCAGAGAGCTTCTCCACATCGCTCTTGCTGATGCTAGACTCCGCCACCACCCTCTCCTGCACCTCGATGGGAGCGCGGCTTCGCAGAGCCAAGGCCAGGCAGTCGCTGGGGCGGGCATCGATCTCGCTCTGCCGGCCATCGCTTTTTATGGTCAGGCGGGCGTAATATATCCCCCCGTCAAGGTCGTCGATGAGCACGCCGGTGATGCTGGCGGAGAGAAACTCCAGGACGGAGATGAACAGATCATGGGTCATGGGCCGGGGGGAGAGCTCTCCAGTGAGGGCATGATGAATGGATATGGCCTCGGAGAGGCCGACGAAAATGGGCACAATCCGGGAGCGCTCATCCTCCAGAAGGACCACCGGAGCGGGCGAGCCTCCATCCGCCTCTGCGATGTAGACCCCTTTAACTTTTACCGGAACTGGCGCCTCCATAATCATTTCTTCTTCATTCATCTTATAAACCTCCGGCGATCTAAGTCCATCGACTGGATTTTTGCCCCTCCTCATGCAGGCGGGGCTCTCAAGCCGCGGATGCCCCCAGGCACCTAAGCCCGATCTATGCCAATCCTGACACAGACGCCCTCAATATCCCAGTCCTTGACCAGCCTGCCATCCAGATCCAGGCCCATGCCGAGATGGAAGTCCGAGGCCCGGACCTCACCGGCTATATGATCCTTCTTTAAGAGGGCCAGATCCAGTATGGGCTTGCTCTCAATGTCCACCTTGGCCCGGATCTGATCCTCCACCTTCAGATCCATCTCCTTTCTCATGTCCTGAATGCGTCGGATGATCTCCCGGGCATAGCCCTCCGACTCCAGCTCCGGGGTGAGGGTGATGTCCACATAGACCAAGCCGCGAGAGAACTCAGCGGCAGGCAAATTTTCTGGCGGCAGCTCTTTGATCTGGACCATCTCTGAGGTTATGCGGTATTCCTTTCCGCCATAGGATAAGGCGGCCTGGCAGCCGGAATCAAGTTGACTCTTGACCGCAAAGGGATCGGCTGCCTCCAGGGCGGCCACCACCGCCTTGGCCTCGGACTTGTAAACTGGCCCTATCTTCTTATGCACCGGGGAGAGCTCCAGGTCCATCCGGGGCTTTTTCCCCGGCGGCAGAACAGTGATTCTCTTGGCATTGGTCTGGCCCTTGAGCACCCCCACCAGATCTCCCAGGTCCACTGCCTCTTTGGCGGGAGATATGACGATCTCGGATACCGGCCAGCGCAGCTTGCGGCCTCCCTTCTGGCGGGCATTTGACCCGGCCATTGATATCTCCCGCACCAGGGACATGCTCTGCTCCAATTTGCGGTCGATCCTGGCGGCATCAGCCACAGGCCAATCGCACATATGAACCGATGGAACAGCAGCCCCGTCCAGTCCGCGCACCAGATTCTGGTAGATGGACTCGGAGAGGAATGGCGTGAATGGAGCCATGAGCCGGCTGAGCTTGACCAGCACCTCGTAGATGGTGGCATAGGCGGCCAGCTTGTCCGGATCGTCCTGCTCGATCCAGGTGCGGGGGCGGACCAGCTGGATGTACCAGCGGGAGAGGTCCTCTAAAATGAACTCGGATATGGAGCGGACGATGCGGTGAAGCTGATAGGCCTCCATCTCCTCTGTGACCTC
>JAGOLL010000073.1 GCA_017994055.1 Methanothrix sp. | reverse complement strand
CGGAGATATCAGAGGCTCTGGCCAGGAGAGGCCATGAGGTTCATATCTTCACCCGCCGGGGGGATTTTGAGTCCTATGATAGGATCAACGGGGTTCATTATCAGAGGGTGGACTCAGACAGCTCTGGTGATATCCTGTATCAGATGGACCAGATGGGTGATGCTCTCTATCATCGTTTCGGCGCGGTGCAAAAGCTATTCGGCAATTTCGATATCGTACATGGCCACGACTGGCACCCGGTGCTGGCTTTAGATCGGATCAAGCGCGACTACGGCCTGCCCTTTCTCCTGACCATGCACAGCACCGAATGGGGACGCAACGGAAACCACTTTGGCTATGGCATCTCTCAGGTGATCTCCCATCGGGAATGGCTGGGCTGCTATGAGTCCCGCCTGGTGATAGTCACCACCCGCCTGATGCAGGAGGAGCTGATGAGGATATTCAACCTTCCCAAGGAGAAGATACGTATCATTCCCAACGGCATCATCATGGGAAAGATGAGAAGAGGCCTGGATGCGGGAAGGATTAAAGAGAGGTATGGCATCCATCCCATGGCACCTCTGGTCCTATTCTGCGGCCGGATGAGCATTCAGAAGGGCCCGGACATTCTGGTGGAAGCAGTGCCACGCATCCTGAATAACAGAGGTGATGTCCGATTCGTCTTCATCGGCGAGGGAGGCATGAGGTGGGAATGCGAGCGCCGGGCCAGTGAGCTGGGTGTAGCCGATGCCTGCCGATTTCTGGGATATATCTCCGGCGCAGAAAAGGAGGAGCTGGTCAATGCCTGCGATCTGATGTGCGTTCCCAGCCGAAATGAGCCCTTCGGCGTGGTGGTTTTGGAGGCCTGGGATGCCTGCAAGCCGGTAGTGGCAACCGAGGCGGTGAGTATAATCAACAACTTCGAAGACGGCCTCGTAGCCTATGTTCAGCCCGAATCCATAGCCTGGTGCATAAACCGCCTTTTGGCCAATCCCGATGAGATGGTCAAAATGGCCAGAGCTGGCTGCAGCAGGATAGAGACCGAGTTTAGCTGGGACCACATAGCGGAGAAGACGGAAGAGGTTTATGTTGAGGCCAGAGAAAAAAGCCATCAGATCCCTTAACCGAAAGGTTCTTGAATGGTGAACGCAAGGGGCTCATGTCGCCTCGATAGCTTAGCTCGGTATAGCGCGTCCTTGGTAAGGACGAGGTCGCGGGTTCGAATCCCGCCCGAGGCTTTTGTTTAAATCTTTCATTCTTAAAATTAAATATATTATTCAGAGGAAGCTGCAAGGGCCCGGGGCGCATTTCTTGGCCAGCAGAGGATCTAAAAATTTAAAGGGCTACCTTATCCCCTTAAAGCAGCCCTTCAGGTGCTCCTCCTCAGGCTTCCTTGTGATCAGGCTCACGACCAAGGTGACAATCAGTGCCATAGGGAGCGCCACCAGTATGGGATCCACCACCGGCCAGGGCATCTGCTCAATAAGCAGATCCCGCCCCAGCAGCATCTTGGCTACGCCCAGAGGAACCGCCTCCGCCTTATGAATGAACAGATACCAGAAGACGGTGACCAGAGTTCCGGTGAGAAGACCGGCTATGGCTCCTGCCTTGGTGGTTCCCTTCCAGTACAGCCCCAGAGTGTACATAGGCAGGAAGGCAGAGGCACACAGACCGAAGAATATGGCCGTGCCTCTTGCGATGATATTATCCGGCAGGATGTAGCCCAGGATCACGGCTACGATCACAGCCACAATTATGCCTATCCTGGTGATGAATACCGATTGGCTGCCTTTCTTCCCGGTCAGAGTCTCATAGACATCCCGCCCGATAGCGCTTCCCTGGGTGTGGAACTGTGAGCTGGATGTGGACATGGCTGCCGCCAGAAGGGTGAGCATGAAGAGGTAGACGAACCAATCCGGTGTGGCGGCATTGATATAAAGGGGAATTATGCTGTCCGCGTTTCCTTGGGCGATGTTTATGGATATATTTCCCTGATTCTCAAGGAAGAAGACATTGGATAATGCTCCCACGGTAAAGGCCACTCCGGTCATCATCAGGATGAATATCCCCCCGATGAGCACTCCCCGGTTGAGCTCCCGGTTGGATCGCACGGTCATAAATCGGACCGCCATCTGGGGCATGGCCAGGGCTCCTATTCCCACACCAAGGACGATGGTGGAGATCATGGTCCAGGACCAGGGGCTGCCCCAGGCGGGCATTGCCGTCCAGCCCAGGTGTCCCTGGGCGGCCAAGCTTGAGGGAACCATATGGGCCATGTTGGTGAGTGCCTGATGGGCCGGGATGATTCCACCCAGATGGGAGTAGGTCATAATCAACAATAGCAGCATGCCCACAAACATGATCGTGCCCTGCATGGCATCGGTGTACATTACCGCCCGCAGCCCTCCCCAGATGACATATCCGGCGATTATCACCGAGTAGATGAAGAGAGCCAGGTCAAAGTCTATGGAAAGGGTGGTCTCCATAAACCTCGCCGCCCCTATCAGGACCACAGAGGCATAGAGGGGCATTCCCAGAAATATCACCAGGCCGCTGGCCCACTGGATGAATCGGCTGTCGAACCTGCGCCCCAAAAGCTCGGGAAAGGTCATGGCTTTGAGGTTGTGCCCCATCTTGCGAGCCCTCTTGCCATAGACGACGAAGGCTATGAATATGCCCACGAAGATGTTGAAGAAGGTCAGCCATAACAGGCCCATGCCGAAGAGGCCGGCGGTTCCGCCGAATCCCACTATGGCCGAGGTGCTGATGAATGTGGCGCCGTAGCTCATGGCCATGATGTAGGGATGGGCCTTTCTGCCCGCCACCAGGTAGCCCTCCGAGTCCTTGGTCGTCTTCCAGCCCCGGTACCCCAGGTATAATGTGACCAGAAGATAGGCTAAAATGACGACATATAAAATCCAATTAACTTCCGCCATCAGGATCACAGCCCCAGTTCTTTCTCCTGCATCTCTTCAGCGCTCTCTTCCCAAGCGGCTGTCTCTTTGATCTCTATGGCCTCCAGCTCTCCCTCTCGGTTCCAGTATATGATGCCATAAACCACGCAGAGTATTGCGCTTAAAACGCAAAGAAGGTAGACGCCCCAAATCCAAGGATCATCAATGCCCAGCACAATTTACCACCATTTGCCCTGCATTATACTGCCGCAGATCTGCGACAATGACATGATGCGTGGTAGCATATAGCATAAAAGCGAGTTATAAGGATGTCGGTCAGCAATATATATTATAATTAATCCATATTTCACTTCAGTCTACTGCAAATTTTTATAATGGGTAAAATCTCCCCTCGCTCTGAGAATGCAAGATGGGAGAGCTGAACCGGAAAAGAGAGTTGCCGATATTACCATAAGACGAAAACTATATAACCTGGCTCAGAAATTAGCAGAGCTTCGCAGGCGGCCTCAGATTGAACGGAAAAGGCGTCTGTCTGGAGCAGCCTTGCCAGGAATGGCACAGGGGATGGAATAGCAGGATACGGAAATGAATTTGCCTCAATTTGCGGACATGGACCTGTCCATACTGGCCTTGTCTCTGGTTCTGCTGCTGATAGCCCTGAGACAGGTGGGAGGCAGATCCCTGGCCATCTGGCAGATCATGCTTTTAGGAGCTCTGGCAGTTCTTTTTACCGGGCAGATCTCCCCCCAGCAGGCTCTGCAGGCCATCAACCTCGATGTGATGATATTCCTGGCCGCCATGTTCGTCATAGGCCGGTCCATGCAGGAGAGCGGCTATCTTCTCCATCTCTTCAACCGCTTATTCGGTCGGGCCAGGAATTCAAATCAGCTTGTGCTCCTGATCCTCTTTGCCATGGGATTCCTGTCCGCCTTGCTCATGAACGACACCCTGGCCATTATCGGCACCCCCTTGATGCTCTATTTTTCCCGGGAGCTGAATATATCCGCCAAGATGCTACTGCTGTCCCTGGCCTTTGCCGTGACCATCGGCAGCGCCATGAGCCCCATCGGAAACCCCCAGAATCTGATAATAGCAGTCAGCTCCGATCTCTCCAATCCATTCCTGGTCTTCTTGCAGCATCTGATGCTTCCAACCCTGGCCAACCTCATCCTGGCCTATCTCCTGCTGCGGCTGTTCTATCCCGGGCAGTTTGCCAATAGGCCGCTCTATATCCGGTCGGCAGAGGTCAATGATACGGCTCTGGCCCGGCTGTCATGCTCATCATTTGCTTTACTCTTCGTACTCATTGTGGCCAAGATGGGATCGGTGGCCCTGGGATTTGGTGAGAGCATTCCCCTTACCTACATAGCCATGATATCGGCCCTGCCTGTGCTGCTCTTCAGCCGCCGCAGGCTGGAGATGGTGAGAGGGATAGACTGGTCCACTCTGATATTCTTTGCCGCCATGTTCGTGCTCATGGACGCGGTCTGGAGGGGTGGGACATTTCAGAGCCTTCTGGCAGGATCCAATGCGGACATGGCCTCAGTTCCCAACATACTGGCTTTCAGCGTGGTCATGAGCCAGCTGATCTCCAATGTGCCCCTGGTGGCCCTCTACCAGCCCTTGCTGGTTCAACCCAGCACCGAGGCTCTCATGGCCCTGGCGGCGGGAAGCACCATCGCCGGAAACCTGTTTATCCTGGGTGCGGCCAGTAATGTGATCATAATCCAGAATGCAGAGAAGAGCGGGGAGACCATCACCTTTATGGAGTTTGCCCGGGTGGGGGTGCCCTTGACGGCTGTGAATGTTCTGGTTTATTGGATCTGCCTGTAAAAGTGCCTTGGCCAGAGTGCAAAGCCACGCCAGGGCAATGAGCGAAAAGCTGGTCGCCCATAAGGCAGATGCATCTCGAAGACCAAAGACCGGGCCGAGCCGCGCTAAAGCTGTCTCTTTTTAGCCAGGATGATGTTTTCGGATAGCAGCTTCTGGCCGGAGGCCCTCTTCCACCAGGCATATCTTTCTGAGCCGCCCTCATTCTCACAGAGCTCATATATATCTCTGAACCTCTTCTCATAGCTCTTGTATTCGGGCGTCGTAGGAGAGACTGATGCTGCCTCCATCTCGATGTAGCTCGGCTCTACGGCCATATTCTCGCCCAGCTTATTCTTCAAGACCAGCCAGACATGCTCCCTGCCGCTGTTGCGAAAGTTGCTGCAATAGGCAAAGCTGACATTAAAGCCACGATTCTTGAGGTACCATTCAAAGAAGGCCACCCTCTCCTCTACGGTAAAATCGATGGTATGGGGCCTTATGCTGGCGGCAAACCTTATCAGCTCCACCGGGCTGTCGACATCTGCCTTTTTCATCTGGAGGTAGTAGTCCTCCGGTATATCCAGCTGAGCAGACTGCATGCAGCCGCACATAAGCAATGCTGCAATGGCAGCCAGCGGCAAGATGGCTTCTTTCATATCTTCTCCCTTGATCGATCTCCCTCTGATCATAAAAAGATTTGCAGAGCTGTTGGCATTGAGTTCTTTCAGCAGCCTCTCCCTGCACATCAGTTCGCTTTAAACCTTCTCTCAGGAATCTGCTTGACAAAGGGCCTTTGGGATAATAGCAGCCACAGAAGGATACATACCAGTCCTACCAGGAGGTTCATTCCTCCCAATACCCGGATCGTATCGCCCCAGTCCTGAGAGACGACCGCCATGCCCAGGCTTCCCATCAGTACCCCAAAGCAGCTCATCAAAGCCACAGCCGAGCCGGTGTCCTCCTCTTGCTGCTCCAGCATCAGATTTGTGCCCGGTGTTCTGATGCAGCTTCCCATTATTGTGGCCGGAAAGAGGCAGAGGGCAAAATTCCATGGATGGTGGATCCCGAAGAGGTATACCAGCAGCCCGGCTGCGGATATGACTGCAAATCCGGCCATAATGATGTAGCGGCGGGAGAAGCGGCGGGACAGGCGCAGGTATAGAGCGGGACCGGTGATCATCCCCAGGGCATTGAAGGCGAAATAGAGGCTGTAGAGCTTCTCGCTCAAGCCGAAGCCGTCAATGTAGATGTATGATGATGAGGCGATATAGGCCATGCCGGAGAAGCTGAGCAAAGAGAATATCAGCAAGAGGGACATGAAGCCCGGATTCTTTGCCACCACCGCCAGCCGCCCTATGGACTGGCAAAGCGTCCCGATGTAGCGCCTCTCCAGAGTCTCCTGGAGGGCCAGGCTGCCGGCCAGGGCCAAGAGGCCTATGCCCCCCAAAGCCAGAAACACGCCCCTCCAGGAGGTAAAGCCCAGAAAGATAGCGCCGATGGCGGGAGCGACCATTGGGGATATAAGCACCATGGAGGATACCCAGGCCAATATCACCTCTCGATGGCGGCTCTCGTAGACGTCCTTTATCATGGCTGTGGCCACGGCAGAGGCGGAGCTTGCTCCAAGAGCCTGACATACTCGGAAGAAGATGAGCTGATTGATATCCTGGGAGGCGGCACAGCCAAAACCGGCCAGGGAATATATGGACAGGCCGATGAGCAATACCGGCCTTCGGCCGTATTTGTCGCTCCATGGGCCCCAGAAGAGCATTCCTGCCGCAAAAAAGACGAAGAAGAGGATGAGGGTGAGGTTGACCTCTTCTGCTGATACCTGAAAGTACTGGGCCATGCCGGGCAGGGCAGGAAGATACAGGTCGGTGGATAGGGGGATGAAGGCGCTGAGAAAGGCGATCAGGCCTATGAGACCCCTGTCGCCAAGATATCTCTGCTTGCGGCCTCTTCCCGATAGGACGGAGCTGTTATCGCTATGCGATCTCAATCTCCGCCCCAGCAACTGGCATTCTTCTCCAGCCTCTCCAGCAGATCGCAAAGCTTGTTGGCACTGGCTACGGTCGTCCTCCTGCCGATGCGGTCCTCTGCGGCGGGACGCACGGCGATGCCCCCAAAGTGGGCATCATCTCCCACCACGATCATCCCATGAATATGCATCCAGGCCTGAATCGCCTCCAGGGTCTTCTCCTGGCCTCCGTTGCGGGATCCTCCCACGCTGATGGCACAGCCCACCTTGCCCTTGAGGCGGAAGTTCTGTCGGCGCAGGGGAATGGTCCGGTCAAGGACGGCTTTGAGCTGGGCGGTCATTCCTCCGAAGTAGACTGGTGAGGCCACGATTATGCCGTCCGCCTTTTCCAGAGCACAGAGAATCATCTTCATATCGTCCTCTTTGGGACAGGGCCTTCCTTTGCTGCAGTCGCCGCAGTCGCTGCAATAGTCAGCCTTCAGCTCGGATAAGAGCAGCCTCTGTGTCTCAAAGCCCCTCTCCCTGGCCACGGCCAGAGCCTCATTAATAAGGAACTCGGTATTGCCCGCCTTCTTTGGGCTGCCGCATATCCCGACCAAAATCATCTTCTTTTCACCCCTGCATTCCATTGTCCAGAGCAAAATATAATTGTTTTGGGACAGTGGGACTGCTGACTGGCCACGGATGTGGAGACGTTTTTTCCCGGAAAATCAGCTGGTTCTCATCCTGGCTAAAGCTGCTGCAGGTGCTCTCTTTATTCTCCGGTTAGCAGGGGCGCAGGGGATCCAGTTCTCCTCTGCGCCCATGGTGCTACAGTCGAGACTGAAGCAGGCGGGAGGGCTGCCATTCCGAGCCGGATGGAGCAGGGCTTTCTCCCGGCACATAGGTCCGGGACTGGATGTAGGATTGAGGGTTCGGGAATCCTCCAGAGCTGAAGCATCTATAAGGTACGAGCTGCCAGGCAGGCCGGAAGGGGGGCGGACTCCTGGCATGCTCTGGGCATTGCAGCACTTCATGCCTCTCAAGCCCCCCCGAACAGATGGCGTGTCCAGCCTGCAGATAATGCCAAATAGGAAGAGAATAAAAATTATGCAGGATGATCAGGCTGACCGCATTTGTGTCCGGCAATGTGCGGCAGGTAGGCTACCGGGCCAGAGTGATAGATATCGCCAATGCCTTCGGTCTCAAGGGCATGATCGAGAACCGAAAGGACGGCCTGGTGAAGATAATCGCTGAAGGCGATGAAGAGAAGCTGCGCTGGTTCGAGATCGCCATAGATATAAAAAACGCATTGATCTGCGTCTCTTCCATAGAGAAGAAAAACTCCCAGGCGAGCGGCGACTTCGAGAATTTTGGCAAGCTGGTTCTCAAAGGAGAGACCGACAGCAGGCTGGACACGGCAGCGGACTATCTTAAGGATCTGGTCGTCGGCGTAAATAAGATCAATGATAACCTGGGGGGCTTGGGCGGCAAGATGGACCAGATGATAGACCGACAGGACCAGATGCTGGATAAGCAGGACCAGATACTCAGCAAGCAGGACGATCTTCTCTATGAAGTCAGAGATATCAAAACCAGGTTTGATAGAGTATTGGAAAACGACATCATGGAACTGAAGAGCGATATAAACGAGCTGAAGAGCGCTTTGAGGGCAAAAGGAATAATCTGATAGAGCGAGCATATTCATATCTGATTCTAATGCGGTGCATGCTGGTGACATTGACAGCAGCCATTTGTGGACTGTAGCGAGGGGGATCGTGGGGCAAGCGCAGGGGCGCGAAAGGCGGACCATCTGACCGCATCAAAGCACGATTTGCGATTTCAGGGCTCATCTATATTGAAAAGGTCTATCAGCACTCCAATAAGCATATTACTCCAATAAAATAAATAAAATATGGCTTAAGGCAATCCTTTCTTTATTCCCCGCTCTTCTTATAAAACACCCTCTGCGCCTTCCCCTCTGTCCTGGGTAGCCCTCCTATGGGGTAAACATCGCCCCGAGGCGAGAATCCCAATGCTTCTTTTAGCGCCTTCTCCACCATGAAGCCCGTAACACCCGCCTCGGCCTCGACATTCACTCGCACGTCCTTGACCCCGTCCGCCTCTTCCACAATGATCTGGTAGTTGCTGCCGACGCCCGGTATATTCATCAGCGTCTGCTCCACCTGCTTGGGGAAGAAGTTGACTCCCTTGACTATGATCATGTCGTCAATCCTTCCGGTGATGGGAGCAATCCGCAGGTGTGTCCTGCCGCACTCACACTTATCTCGGGATATGACCCGGGTCAGGTCGGCGGTGCGGAAGCGTATCACCGGCAGGGCCTGGCGGGTTAAAGCGGTCACCACCAGCTCTCCCGTCTCCCCGTCGGCCACGGCTTCGCCGGTCTGCGGGTCGATGACCTCCAGCAGGTATTGGTCCTCCCAGACGTGCAGGCCGTCATGAGCCGGGCAGTCCTGGCCCAGGGTGCCCACCCCGCCGGTCTCGGTCATGCCGTAGATATCGAAGACCTCTATGCCCAGGCCGTCGCTGATCCTCTTCTTCATGCTCTCGGAGAAGGCCTCCGCTCCGAAGATGCCCACCTCCAGGTCGGGCAGCTTCTCTCCCATCTCTTCCATCACCTCGATGATGCGAATTCCGTAGGAGACCACGCCGGTCAATATGCGGGTCTGCAGGTCCTTGGCCAGCTTGACCTGCCTCTGGGTATTGCCCGGGCCGGCTGGGATCACGAACAGCCCCGCCGCCCGGGCTCCGTGGTACATGCCGAAGCCACCGTTGAATAGGCCGAATAAAGGCGTTATCTGCACCGCATCCCCCGGCACCCCTCCGGCCATGCGGTAGCAGCGGGCCATGCACTCCGCCCACTGGGCCAGGTCGGCGTTGGTGTAAGGCATTATCACCGGCGTTCCGGTGGAGCCGCTGGACATATGCATCTCTGCTATGCTGCTGCGCGGAACGCAGGACAGGCCCAGAGGATAGCTCTCCCGCAGGATGTTCTTGTTTGTAGTGGGGAGCTTTGAGACATCCTCCAGGCTCCGGATGTCCTCCGGTTTCACTCCTTGGGCGTCAAAGAGCTTTCTGTAAATCGGATTTGATCTGTAAACATGATCAGCTACCGCTCGCAGCCTTTTCGCCTGCAGCTCCTCTATCTCCGCTCGTGATGCTGTCTCCATCTTCTCATTGTGATAATTGCCCTTCATACAATGCTCCTCCCCTTCTCAAATGCCCTCAGATTCAGTTCCCTGAATTTCTCCTTAACCGATGAAACAATGGCCTCCTGCCAGGCTCTCTCCGGCAGGTCCAGCCCCTTTGATACCGCCCCAAGAACGACAATATTCGTTGCCTGCAGGCTGCCGAGATGTGCTGCCGCTTCTCCCGCCTGGATATATGCCAGCCTGGGAAAAGCCGCCTTGAGGCGGCTCTCCACATCGGAGGGATATCTGGCTGCACCGGAGGAGACGCTTACCGGCACAATGGCCTGGGCATTTACTACCGCCAGCCCATCCGTCCTAAGATACTCCGCAAAGCGCAGAGCCTCGATCTGCTCCAGTGCCCCCAGCACCTGGGCTGTGCCCCTGGCTACAAGGGGGCTATGAACCACCGGCCCATACCTCACCTGGGCCACCACCGAGCCGCCCCTCTGGGCCATGCCGTGCACCTCATTGGTCTTGACCTCAAATCCTTCAAGCATGGCTGCCCGGGCCAGGATCTCGCTGGCCAGCAGTATGCCTTGGCCTCCCACGCCCACCAGAACGATGCTCTTGGTCTCGCTCTGGGCTTGCATCTCCATCTTCCTGCCGCTCATGCCCCATCACCCTCCCCTATGGCTCCAGCCGGACAGACCTGCTGGCAGAGGCCGCATCCGGCGCACAGTGCAGCATTGATATGCGGATGCTCTTCTCCTCCTTCTATGGCTGGGCAGCCCAGATCCAAACACAGCTCGCAGCCCCGGCATTCCTCTTCATCAATGCTTCTTTCCGGCCCCACCATCTTTCTCTCCCGCAGAGGGCAGGGAGCGCAGGAGATGATCAGGGATGGCTGCCGGGCTTCTATTTCCCGGAAGATAATCTCCTCGGTCTGCTCCAGGTCGTAGGGATTGACTGTAAATATTCTCTCCAGGCCGCAGGCACGGCCAATGTCCTCAATTCTGATCTGCTTGGTCGCCTGGCCCTGCAGGGTCCGGCCGGTGCCGGGGTGGTCCTGATGGCCGGTCATGGCTGTGGTGCGGTTGTCCAGGACGATGATGGTGGAATGGCCCTGGTTGTAGGCTATATCCAATAGTCCGGTGATCCCGGAGTGAAAGAAGGTGGAGTCTCCCACCACTCCCACCACCGGCCGTGGCTCTCCCGCTTTTTCCATGCCCTGGGCCATGGAGACTCCCGCTCCCATGCAGAGGATGCTGTCCATGCGGTCCAGAGGCGGGAAGGCCCCCAGGCTGTAGCAGCCGATGTCTCCCGTCACCACCACATCCCTCTTGCCCAGGGCATAGAAGATTCCCCGGTGAGGGCAGCCGGGACAGAGCACCGGCGGGCGGGGAGGCAGATCCTGGGTGAATGGGTGGGGATGGTTTTCGGGGATGGCTCTGCCTTCCAGCCTGGCTTTCGACTCCCGCAGCCGGTCCACAGAGAGCTCCATGATGCCTGGCACAATGTCCCTGCCCCGGCAGGCTATACCCAGAGCCCTCACATGCTGCTCCAAAAAGTCGTCCAGCTCTTCCACCACCAGCAGGCCTGCGACGCCGGCAGCGAACTCTCGGATCAGGGCATCGGGATAGGGATAGGCCATCCCCAGTTTGAGCACTGATGCCTCCGGCCAGACCTCTCTGACGTACTGGTAAGCGATGGAGGAGGTGATGATGCCCAGGTTCCGATCTCTCCATTCTATTCGGTTGGCGGGGGAGCTCTCTGCAATTTTCTGCAGAGCGGCCAGCCTCTCCTCAACCTTCCAACGCATGGGCCGGCCCCAGACCGGTATGGGCACATAGCGGGGCGGATTCTTGACCAGTCCCACCTTCTGCTGCGGCAGCGTTCGCTCTCCCTGCTCTACCAGGCTGCGGGAGTGGCTGACTCTGGTGGTGGTGCGCAAGATGACCGGGGTCTTGAACTCTTCCGATATCTGCAAGGCCAGGATGGTATAGTCTCTGGCCTCCTGGCTGTCGGACGGCTCGAAAAGGGCAACCTTGGCGAACCGGGCGTAATTGCGGGAATCCTGCTCGTTTTGCGAGGAGTGCATCCCCGGATCGTCGGCCACGCAGGCCACAAAGCCTGCTTCCACACCGATATAGCTCAAGGTCATGAGGGGATCGGCAGCCACATTCAGCCCCACATGCTTCATGGTCACAATGCTGCGAGCCCCGGCTAAAGAGGCCCCGGCGGCGACCTCGAACGCCACCTTCTCATTGGGCGACCACTCGCAGTAGACATCCGGTTTATACCTGGCCAGGCTCTCCAAAATCTCTGTGGAGGGGGTTCCCGGATAGCCCGCTCCCACAGTCACACCGGCCTCAAAGGCCCCCCGGGCTATGGCCTCATTGCCGGACAATAGTCGTCTCAATGCTTTATTCTCCTGAAATATCCTGCTGAATGCTGGTTG
>JAGOLL010000072.1 GCA_017994055.1 Methanothrix sp. | reverse complement strand
CATTGATCCATCAGTAAGTGGATCACTAAATGGAAAACAGTTTCCTCCCATAGGGGGGGGTGTATTTGTGCCCGCTAAGGAGAAAATCATTGAATTATTGAACAAGGCGCAAGATAAGATGAGGCAAAGGGGTTAGTTTATTTTTTATTTAATTTATTTCCACTCCCCAGGTCTCTCGCCTATCGCCCGGCGGTTGGGATCTGGGTATTAAAATTTTAAAACAAATTCCGTCTACTTTTTCGGCATGGCTACATGCTGCTTTTTCCAGATGGCTCTTTTGAATTGGCTTCATACTTAATCTCCATCAGAATCGTATCTGGAAAGGACAAATCGAACTAGGAGAAGCCTATCTTTTCGAGTCGAGCAAGAGACTTCATGCGGTTTAGGCACATCCATCCTCTCCGGACAATCCTCCGCCGACGCATGGACCGCCCTCTCGCAATAACAACGATCATGGCTTTTCCTTATCCATCTCTTTGCCGCCCCGGATCAGGAGAGCCGTCTTCTCATTATCAACTTATAGACAGATGCCAGAGCCAGCCCCGCCAGAAAGCCACCCACATGGGCCCAGTAGGCGACTCCTCCCGACTCCGAGGTGGCCCCCAGGGACATTACTCCCCCGAAGATCTGAATGATAAACCAGAGGGAGATGAAGAACAAGGCCGGTATCCGGGCGATGCGGCTAAAAGGCGGCAGGAAGAAGAGAATGCGAACCGTGCCCGTGGGAAGTAGCAGGATATATCCCGCCAGCACGCCGGCAATGGCCCCGCTGGCCCCCACATTGGGTATCATAGATGTAGGATCGGCGGCAATCTGGACCAGAGAAGCTGCTATGCCGCAGATAAGATAGAAGACAATATAGAGCCCCGGCCCCATGAGATCCTCCACATTGTCGCCGAATACGGCGAGATAGATCATATTGGATGCTATATGGAGCAAGCCGGCGTGCACGAACATGGCGGTAAAGAAGGTGAGATAGAATGGCAATACCACGCTCTCTCCCCCGGTCACCAGTCCGGGAACCAGTGCGATAGACTGGATGAGGGCACTGAGCCCCTCCTCGCCCTCGGTGATCAATACAAACGCCTGGTAGAGAAAGACCAGTATGTTTATTGCCACAATTGCCGCAGTCATGGCCGGAAAGCTGCGGCGCGGCACAATCTCCTCTGTTCCCACAGGCGCGAACATCTCTTTAGCACTCCGCTATTCTACATTATATGGCTTAGTAGATAAAACCGGTTATCGTGGCCATCAGAGCACTCGAGCTCCCACTGCCTTGAGCAGGCTGGCGGGAAGCCTGGGCAGCATCCAGCGCATCCATTGTCTTTGGGAAGATCTCACCCGCAGCCACCTCCAGACATCTTTCCAGTGCCTCCTCCTCTTGGGCTAGCCTCAGAAACAGATCAGAGTGCCGTGCATAATACTGGAGAATAAAAGGGCATATCGCAGATCCTGACCAAAATTGCATCTCAATACCTCTCTCCTAAGATCGGGCTAAATCCTAGGCCGGCCTGCTCCCCCCCCGCCACAATAAAGTCATGAATCTGCCTCATCGCCCGGCCTCCTGCTTGCAGGCAGAGCCATAAAGCCTGGCTTGCTATGACAGAAGGTAGATTCGCTTTTTTTATACGCCGGGCAGCGCAGCGTCGGGATTGTTCGGACTGGTTCCGGGAACGGCCCCTATTGCAGTGTAATAAGCATCGGCAGGATAGCCCAGAATCCTTCCGCGGGCATCAGGCTTGAGAACTCCGCTGCTTGACGATCTGGGCCAGGCGGATATGGGCCAGCGGATGAACTCATCTATGAGGGTCTGATTGCTGGCAAATGAAGAGTAAAGGAATTGATTGTACTCCTCCAGATAGGTATTATACTGGCCGGCATAGTCCGTTACATACTGGCCCCTGCCGTAATACTCACCTATGAACAGCCCAATCTTCAGTCCGTTGGCCACGCCCCTTTGATACTCGGTCATCTGCCCCAGAGCAGGTACAGCTGAAGCCAGGAAAATTAAAACCGCTGCCATTAGCATTGCTGACGCCGCGATCAACCTCATCCTACATCATCTCTGTTTGCAGCAATACGGCATGAGCTTTTAGCTTTTCCATTCTGAGTGCCTTCACAATCGAGTATTTAAGCCAATACCGCCTGGATCTGATCCAAGCGAGGCTTTATTGCCATGACCAAGTACTTCGAGGTTCTCCGACGCGACGGCCCGGCCCGCATGGGAAAGCTGCTACTGGAGCGGCAGATCAGCACACCTGCCCTGATCAGCAAAGATGATTATGCCTCAGCCGGCAGCATATACAGCTACTCATCTCTGGAGGAGGCCATATCCGCCGGAGAGGCTCTGACAGGCCAGAAGAAGCTCATTTTTCCTCCCTATGTTCCGGCGGCTCTCAAATCCGAGCCAGCCCTAAAGCTGCCGCCTCTTGATACAGACAGCCCCAAGGGCCTCCTGGTCCACCCATTCAGCGCCGGCAATCCGGAGAAGGCCGATGTCTATGCTTTGGGCAGTGCTGCCGCCCTGAAGAGCCCCAGGGATCTGGTAGCGGCAGTGGTGGGCCTGCGAGAGAGGACGGCTCCCGATGCAGCCCTCTATGCCCCGGCCCTGGCAACGCCGGCCAACCTGGCCCTGCTGGTCTACCTGGGAATCGACCTCCTGGACGGCATTCGCATGACCGCCGACGGCCTCCTGGGCCGCTACCACACCCGGGACGGAGTATGGAAAGCAGAGGATCTGGCAGAGCTGCCCTGCCGCTGCCAGCACTGCCGGGATATGATTGAGGACGGCATCAGCGCCGGACGGCTCGCAGCCCATAATCTGGAAGAGCTGGAGAAGGAGGTGCTCGCAGTCAGGGAGGCGATTCGCTCCGAGAGCATAAGGGAGTATGTAGAGCGGCAGGTGCGGGTGGCTCCGGATCAGACCGCAGCCTTGCGCCTTCTGGACCAAGAGCACCTTTATCTGGAGCGCAGAGCGCCTGTGAGCCGGCGCAGCACCTTATATGCCAACTGCTCCGAGTCTCTGTTTCGGGTAGAGGTCACTCGCTTTGCCCGGAGGGTCATAGAGCGTTATGCTGCACCAGAGAGCGATGTACTGCTGCTCCTGCCCTGCTCGGCCAAAAAGCCCTACTCCCTCTCCCGCTCTCACCGGCTCTTTGCCGAGGCCATAGGCTCCCACCGCCGCTATCTTCAGGAGCTGATACTCACCTCCCCCCTGGCTCTGGTGCCCCGGGAGCTGGAGGAGGCCTATCCCGCCGCCAGCTATGATGTTCCCGTAACCGGCCGCTGGGACAGAGAGGAGAGGGCATGGCTGAAGGAATGCTTGATGGCATATCTGAAGAAGAACCGGTATTCAAGAGTCGTCGCCCACCTGGAGGGAGAGCTGGAGGAGACGGTGAGGGAGACGGGCCTGGATGCGGTATATACCGGCGGCGGCACCGGCAGCGCAGCATTAGAGCGCCTGGGCCAGGCAGTGGCAGAGGCCTGCCGGGACACCGTCCGCCTGCCCGATCTACGCCTGCGGAGATACCGGGCCCATGCCGACTTCTACTTCGGAGAGGGCGCCGCTGATGCCCTGCTGGCGGGAAAGATGGTGGTGAAAGGCAGGGAGATTCAGGATGAACAGAAGAGGCCCCTGGCCAGCTGGACCATAAAAGGGAGCATGGTGCTTTCGATAGAGGGGGCGAAGAGGTTGGAGCAGCGGGGCAGGTACATCGTCCGCATAGGCGATTTCCTGCCCAAGGGCTCACTGCTCGCGCCTGGGGTGGTGGAGGCAGACGAGCAGATCCGTCCCGGAGACGAGGTCATAGTAGCGGGGAATCAGGCCTTCGCAGTGGGCCGGGCCAGGATGTCCGGCTGGGAGATGGTAGCATCAAATCGGGGGGTGGCGGTGGATCTGAGGCATGTGGAGAAGATCTGAGGATCGGGGTGCCGACAATCAATCTTTGGCTCGCCCTACCCGTTCCACCACTGCGATCCCCCTCCTTTCCAGCTCCCGCATCAGAGAAGCATATACTTCTTCCTTCACCGCATCCTCCGGGGCGACTATGCCCTTCTCTTCTATCTCTCCTCTGGCCAGAAGCCTGGCTGAGACCGCAGCGCAGGAGGCGGTCACCCTGGCCATGGCCGACATGCCGCTTTCACTGTCTTCGCCGGTCCACATGTAGCAATCGGCGCGCTTCTCCCCGCCCCAGGCCGTGTTCCACATGACGCAGACATCTCCATCGCCGGGCAGCGGCATCAGCCTGGGCTCAATGACCTTCAAGAAGAAGTCTCTGGGCCGGACCGGCTCGCCGCAAAATGATATGGACTCGATATCCAGAAGTCCGCATTCCTTGAGAGCATCAATGGCCTGCCAGTGACCCGGCCAGCGAATGGTCTTCTCCGCAAAGCTGTGTAGATGGCTGCGGGTGAAGAGAAAGCTGGGCATGCCTGGGGTGATGGCACACTCCAGCATCTCATCCTCTCCGCACTCGGCAAATCGAAAGCTCTCCCGTCCCGAGGTGGCCTTTACCTCAGCGATATTGCCCTTTTCTATGATTCGCACATCCACCATGTACTCCCTCAGAACATGCTCAAAGGACCAGGTTATCATGTACTGCAAAGGATGGCGCGCTGCCGACTGGCGATTGGGGATGCCTCCAACCCTGGCCACAGCTCTATCCGCCTGCACCTGTCTTATGCCCTGACCCAGTGTGACATTGGAGAGGCCGGGAGCAAATCCCATCCCGTCCAGCAAAGTCACTCCGGCATCTTCTGCCCTGCGGTGCAGCGACTCGCCGTACTCATCGGCGCTCATGCCCGCCGGCAGCTCCAGCCCCTCTCTCTCATAGGGATCAGGCCGACGGTGGTACTCCTCCAGAATGTCCACCATATCCAGACCGGCGCCTATGGCGGTCTCTATTGTGCGGTAGCTGCTGCGCCGGTCCGGCAGGGTGATGACTGCCACATCATAATCCTGCATTACCGCTCTGGCTTTTCGGGCATCGGTGATGTCCAGAGCATGAGCCACTACCTTTTCGCTGCCTATCCAGGATCGGATCCTCTCCAGGGAGGATCTGCTGCGGCCCGCAATTCCGATGCTGTCAGCATCGCCGTAGACGGCCAGATCCCGGGCCACAGCGGAGCCGATGCGTCCAGTGCCGCCGAAGACCAAAATGCGGGGAGACTCTCCAATCATCGCCACTCCTCCGCCATCTGCCGGTCTCTCGGATTCGTCTCCAGCTGTATCTCCTCTCGCAGCAGGCCAGCAGGGCTTTTTTTCCAGGCTCTATTCGAGCTCTTCCGGATTTGATCCATGCTCTTCAGTCACATCCGGCCCAGGGGATGCTGGCATAGATCCAATATCTTTCGGTCGATCTAAGCATTTCGGACTCTAATCGAGCTGCAGAGGTGCAGCCACAGCTAAAGCTAACAATTTGATGGGAAAAAAATTAATTTCATATGGTTCTATTTTTAGCGAAGCAGCACTAATTTAAAATCTTGACATCGGAGGAGCGAGTCACCTCGATCTCTTCCCTTCCCTGATAGTCCCTCTGCATCCCCTTTGCCCATAATCGATCTCCTCTCTTCAGCACACCGAGCAGCTTCTCAGCTCCCGCCTGGCGGGAGATGAATATGGGGACCGGAGTAGTATCGATGGTAACCAGAAGATGACCTCCGATCTTGGTGGGCTTTATATCCCGGACCAATCCCTCCGCCAATGTCGATATTCCTGTGTCGTATCTTTCCGAAAGTTCTGAATGGGAGAGATCATCGCTGCGGCCATCGTCCGGAGCAAAGGCCCAGAAGGCCACGGCCAGAGATCCCAGAGCCATGAGGAGGAGAACGAAGACCATCTTCTCCTCTCTTTGCATCATCATAAAGACTTCACTCCAATAAAGCCCGAGCTATCTTGCCGGCCGCTGCCGATCTTTAAAAAATATTATTATTACTTCTTCTCTTCAGTCTTGGGCCCGAAGTGCTGCTGCCATCCCTTTTCCAGATGCTCCAGGCAGATGTCGCATACTCCCTTATAAGCCCCTTCCGGGTAGCTGAGGTTATGGACGGGAGCCTTTATGGGAAAGAGCAGCGGTCGCGCCCTGGTACATAGTTCGCAATCAGCCATTTTTGTTTCATCTCCTACGAGAGCGATGAATGGAATTCATATTGTTTAAGCTTTATGTTGATGGCCCATTATTCGGCTTGAAATGGCCTGAATGCATCCGGTATATGAAAGGCTATTCCTGGACTTTAATCGGAGTGACCTTCTGCAGACAGTCCAATTCTGCCCAGCCAAAGCTTTTTTTGGGAGGAGGGCATAGGCCGCATCCATGCCCAGGCAAAGCCAGGTCCAGGACTGCGATTGCATCAGCGATGAGGTCTATCCTCCGGCTGAGGATACCTATCTTCTCTTAAGAGCCGCCCTGGCCGAGGCCCGCCCCTGGGATAGGACATTGGAGATAGGATGCGGCAGCGGAGCCCTGGCATTGGAGCTGTCTTCGAGGGTGCAATGCCTGATTGCCACCGATATCAACCCCCATGCCTTGCGGGCCACCCGCGCCAGAGCAGGCGAGGTCGCTCTGGTCAGAGCAGATCTCTTCCGGGGAATCGGGGCAAGATTCGACCTGATCCTCTTTAACCCCCCCTATCTGCCTTTCCGCCCGGAGGAGAGATCGGGCCGCTGGATAGATAGGGCTCTGGATGGAGGCGAGAGCGGAAGAGAGACGGTAGACAGCTTCCTCCAGGATCTGGAAGATCACCTCCATCCAGGGGGAAGAGCACTCCTGCTGGTATCCAGCCTGACCGGCCCAGATGAGGTGATGGAGACGGCCTCCTCCCTTGGCCTGCAGGCAGAGGCCATATTATGCGAAAGATGTTTTTTTGAGCAGCTATATGTCCTGCGGATATGGGCTCGATGAGAAGGCCTCGCCATGATCCAGACTATCTCGCGAATGGGACTCTACACTATCGGCAAGGTCGTCTTCAGCGGCCAGCGTAGGGCAGCCATAATAATTGATTAATTCAAGCAATTTTGCCCTTGATACATAGGCTTATATGCCAGATGATAGAGTAGATT
Source organism: Methanothrix sp. (assembly GCA_017994055.1). GTDB lineage: Archaea > Halobacteriota > Methanosarcinia > Methanotrichales > Methanotrichaceae > Methanothrix. The sequence continues at coordinate 5,473 of JAGOLL010000072.1, read as the reverse complement.
TTGAAGCCGTTGCCAGAATTGATCTATCGTTGGTGAGTCCATGAAGCTGCGAGTTGTGAGTTCCAGAAATGACATCGACAATCTGAGCCGGAACGAGCAGATGGTTCATCTGGCCTTCCGGGCAGCGAACACTGATGTATTCAAGCTCATCCAGAACTGCCCCCGCATCAGGATGGTCCAAGTACCCGCCTCTTACCGCAGAACCCTCTCCAAAGCCAGCGAGATGTTCCTTAACATCCAGGGAGTCGAGCTGGTTGAGGGAGATGTATGGGGGCACCGCAGGGACATGGATGAGTACTACGACATCGATGACCAGGTCATGAAGAGAATTGAACGCTTGCAGGCCATGGGCGCTAGCAGCAGCGACATTGCCAGCGCTGTATCCCGGGAGACCAAGCTGTCTCGGGAGCTGGTGGCTTATCTGATCAAGCAGAGATCATGAATAAGGCTATAACTATCTGGCCATGGCCTTCTTTTTCATCTCCGATGGCATCTTCTCAATGGCATAGCGCAGAGCGGTTCTGGGCATGTCCGCCTTCCTTCTCATGACAAAGTCGAAGACCTCTGCCTGATGCATTTTGCTGGCCTCCTTCAAGAGCCACCCATATCCCTTCTGGACCATATCGTCCTTATCCCGGAGAAGCATATCGGAGATGGCAAAAGCCTCCTCCAAGAAGAGCCCTTTTCTGGCCGGAAGTATAAGAGTCACAGCCGAGGCCCGCCGAAGCCACCTGTTTTCAGAGAGGGCCCAGCCCTTCAGGTTTTTCAGAAAATCCGGATACGTCTCCAAAAAGCTTCCCAGGGCGTGGTTGCAGAGGGTGTCGCACTTGGCCCAGTTGTCCACATATCTCTCCAACCAGCCCTCTAATACAGGAAAGTCGGCTGGCTTGAAGCCGCGGCGCAGGTTATAGGCCCACTGAAAGGCGATGAAGGCCTCCTCGCCATATCCCGTCTCCAGAAGATTCTGGCACAAGAAGAATATCTCCTCCTTCGGCAAGCCCTTTACATCCTGAAAATGCTTTTCTGCGATCTTCCTGACGGCTGCGCTCTTGACTCCGTGAAACTTCACCGGCTCCTTAAAGAAGCGCTGTGCTCCGTCCCGGGTATCAGGATCTATATTCTCCTGCAGCTCCTGCCGCACCTCGGCCAGAACATCATTAGGCATGCCCGGCAGGTAGAGCAGCATCGGTCAAGAAATCTTCGCTACATTCACTGCTCAGAAATATGGGGAGAGGATTGCAGACAGATTGAGGGCAGCTCCAGAAAACAAGCATGGTTATAAATCCCGGCAGAATACCAAGAGACTGGAACTGCCCTTTAGGAGGGCTGATGGGCAAGGATGGCATCTACGATGATCAAGCATATAGTCATGTTCAAGCTCAAGGAAGAGGCAGAGGGCAGAGATAAAGCAGCCAACGCTCAATTGCTCAAGGCGATGCTGGAGGCACTGCCGGCCAGCATAAAGGAGATTCGATTTTTCGAGGTCGGAGTCAACTTCCTGCTGGCGAGCATTGCTTACGACCTGGTGCTCGTCTCCCAGTTCGAGAGCATCGAGGCGCTTCAGAGCTACCAGAAGCACCCCGAGCATCTCAAGGTCTTCGACTTCGTGGTCAATACCTGCGAGAACCGGATAGTGGTCGATTATTCCCTATAATCTCAGATCCTCGACAGGATGAAGATCAGTCTCCGTTATATGGCCTCCCTGATCTAAAAACGCATGGGGCGGAAGATTGTCCCAATGGCAAAGCGGGCATGCGGTCCCCGGCATAACACCATCTGCCTCATCTCAGTTACGCCAATGAGTGGTGCGTCTACAATCCGGAATTGCGGCCTTTGTGCAGCAGTGTGTAATTGGAGGCCAGGAAATGCCCGGCGCTCTCCCAGTCGCCGCAGACGCCGGTGATGCCTATGAACCGGTCACGGAGCAGATCCACGGCGATCTCCTTTAGCCATGCTCGCGGGTACCTTTTGCAATAATCGATTTTATGGGATGGGCTCCCAATTGAAGCTGGACTTGATCCTTTTTCGGAAGGGATCCGGTACATAAAGATAGCTGGGAAAAGAGAGATGAGCCGGAGACAAAAAAGGCAAAAATGAAATAGAGCCGCCGCTTACTTCTCGATCCTTTCCAGCTCCTCTTGCAGGTCCCCGCTCAGGTTGACATTGTAGAAGGCGCCGCTGGTGGGAAGCTGCATGGCAAATCCTGCAGTGGCATCCACCTGGGCCGTGGCATTGGCCACCTGGATCTCCAGGATATGCCCCCCCGCCTTTCTGTCCTCGGTGATGAAGTGGAGGTGATATCCAGGCACATTCACTCCCCTGGCAAAGTCCGGCGCCCAGATTCCCACCACGCTTCCTGTGACGTTGGTGAGGTTGAAGACCGACTGATCCTCTACCGCCTCGGCCAGGCGGGGGTAGGGCTTGTCCTGAGCAGGAACGCTCCTGGTCTGGACGTAGGGGAAGGTCCCGTCTATGCGCAGGGCATAAAAGGCATTGGGGGAGGGCAGATACCGGTCGATCTGCCGGGCCAGCTCGCTGAAGTTGGCGGCGTTTTCCAGGGCCACGTTCTGATCCGCATCAAAGCGGGTCACAGTGGCAAAGGGCGAGGTCGTATCCCCCCGCACCGGATAGGCCACGCCGTCCGCCCTGATCTGGAAGCATTCTCCGTCCAGGGCGATCAGCTCTCCATCCAGGGCGTCGAATGTGCCTATGCCAAAGTCGCCCTGGGCCATGAGGTCATTGAAGCTGTAAAAGCCGTCAAAGACCCCCTGCATCAGGGCGTCGATGGTCGAGACCTGGAAGAGGACATCGTCATCCTGGGCCGCGCACTGCCCGGAGAGGATGAAGGCCAGAAATACTGCTGACAGAATCTCTGAAATAGTTTTGTTTTCCTTTACAGTCATGAATATGCAATCCACCAAAGGCAAATAAATAGACATACTCTCGATTTGCAGTATGGCTGATCTCTGCCAGGATTTGGCCAGGCTTTCTCCCAGAACATAAGGACGGCCTCACTCTGGCTGCTCAATTTCCATGAATTCTTCATGATATATTTTCATCTCTGCCGTCTGAGCTGCCGAGCAGGCGCGGGAGGGGCCCGAAAGCGCAAGACAAAGGGCCGGGGGCCCGGATGGCTGACCCTGGCGCGTCCTGAGTGCAGCAGCTCTTCATGTCTTTTAAGCTTCCAGAGCCAGATGGCTTGTCCGGCTGGCAGATAAGGCCAAATAGGAAGATAACATAATTTCTCCAGGATGATCAGGCTCACCGCAATTGTCTCCGGCAAGGTCCAGGAGGTCGGCTACCGGGCCAGGGTGGTAGATATAGCCAATGCCTTTGGGCTCAAGGGCATGATCGAGAACCTGAAGGACGGACGGGTGAAGATCATTGCAGAGGGCGAGGATCAGAAACTCAAATGGTTCGAGTTCGCCGTAGACATCAAAAATACATTGATATCCGTCTCCTCCATAGTCAAGACATACTCTCCTGCCACCGGCGACTTCGAGAACTTCGGAAAGTTGGTGACCAAAGGCGAGACAGACAGCAGGCTTGATACTGCGGCAGTCTATCTAAAAGAGATCGTAGTCAGTGTCAATAAAATGAATGATAACCTGGGCGGAAAGATGGACACGATGATCTTCAGGCAGGATCAGATGCTGGACAGACAAGACCAGATGCTGGACAAACAGGACCAGATGCTGGACAAGCAGGATCAGATGCTGGACAAGCAAGATACAACCATTGGAGAAATTCAGGCGCTCAGGACCGATCTCAAGGGCTATATGGATATGAGGTTCAAGCGCATTGAAGCCGATCTATCAGAGCTGAAAGATATGAAAGTAGCATTAAAAGAGAAGGGATTGATCTAAAAGAGCCTTGATGCCATAGATTGTGTAGGCTCTTTGCTCTTGAGTCAGCGAATTCTTGATATAGAAATTTGCCTGGACCAGGTGGCTTCCAGAATACCGGGATTTCTGAGCACAAAGCTCGGCCTGTATAACTCCTCATTGAGCCATGCCATCAATAAACTGATCGACGAGAACCTGGTCGAAAAAAAAGCAATAGCTACTGCCAGAGCAACCTGGGGCATCACCCAGAAGAACACTGTAGCGTGGACGGGAAAGATCCCCAGATGCCTGACGGAGCACAGAGACTTAATTTTAATTCACGACCTCGGGAATTGCCTCCATACAAATGACGCTCGCGATCTGCTGCAACCGGGAGACCATCTAGAACGACTCCGCACCCCGAGCGGCATCCGCAATAAAGTCATGCTGTCGCTTCTCTTCCAGGCCAGACGCATGGCTCACCTGCTATCAGGAGCAGGGGGCCTTAAGGTGGGTGGAGAGCAGCTAGACAGATAGGAGGTCATCTCCTCAGGCCATCGTCTCAATGCGGCAGGCGGCCATCTTGTATTCGGGGATCTTGGCCACAGGATCAAGGGCGTCGGAGGTGATGATATTGGTTCCCTGCCAGTGGAAGGGCATGAAAACCATCCCCGGCTTGACCTTCTCCGTGATCCTGGCCCTGGCCTCGGTCTCGCCCCGAATGGTCTTGACCTTTACCATATCCCCGTGCTTGACGTTGAGCTCAGATGCGTCCTGGGGGTGAATCTCCACATAAAGCTCCCCATCCCGTTCCTGGAGAGAGGGGCTCCGCCGGGTCATGGAGCCGCTGTTGTACTGCACCACAATCCTTCCTGTGGAGAGCAGCATGGGATATTCAAGACTGGTCAGCTCGCCGGCAGGTTTGTTCTGCACATTGGCAATCCTTGCTTTGCCGTCCAAGGTGGAAAACCTCTCCTGATGGAGGATAGCAGTTCCAGGGTGCTTTTCATCCGGACATGGCCAGCGCAGCCCTCCCACCTGGGAGATCCTCTCTTGGGTCATGCCCCCATACTGAGGCACCAGTCGGTTGATCTCCTTCAGGATCTCTGCGGCGCTGCTGCCTCCCAACTCCAGGCCGAGCCTCTTTCCAATCTCATTGATAATCCACAGCCCCTCCCTGGCATCTCCTACGGGAGGCACGGCCTGGTCGATCCACTGCACCCGCCTCTCCATGGAGGTGTAGCTGCCGTCCTTCTCCGCCCAGGCGGCGGCAGGCAAAACCAGGTCGGCCAGCATGGCCGTGGGGGTCATGAATATCTCCTGCACTATCAGAAAGTCTAGCTTTTCCAGAGCGGCCTTTGTTTTATTGATATTGGCGTCGCAGGTAACGGGGTCCTCTCCGATGAGGTACATGGCTTTGAGGCTGCCCTGCAGCGCTGCCTCAGTCATCTCCGTGGAGGTCAGCCCAGGTCCCAGAGGCAGATCATCTGCCTTCCAGGCGGCCTTGAAAAACTCGATAGAGGCCGGATCGGATGCCCTCTTGTATCCGGGATAAAACTCGGCCATGCCTCCCATATCGCAATTTCCCTGCACATTGTTCTGCCCCCGCATGGGCCAGACCCCGGCTCCGGGCCTTCCTATCTGGCCAG
>JAGOLL010000123.1 GCA_017994055.1 Methanothrix sp. | reverse complement strand
GACTGAACATCCAAATCCATGCTACTTCCCTTCGGAAAATAGGTAGTAGCTATTTATTTAAAAATATTTTGGATATTTAACGGCGGAAAATTAAGAACCGCGAGTCAAAAGTGCGGAATGTGGGGTTATTTGCTGCACCACCAATATTTAGGGAAAGGCCAAAATTCAAGCAAAATTATTAATCCTTTAATGTCGGAAATACTACAGTTATTGCGATATGAGATCCCATCACTATTCTTATTAATCGAGCTTTTTTGGGCAATTACATGCTTTATGGATGCTATTTCATTTGTGAGGTTATTAGGGATCGAGTATAAAGATATATCTGCGATTTTAATGCTGCAAATCTAATAGATTGCAAGATCTCGATTTGTCAAGTTTAATCCGATAAAAATTTTTAGAAATTGAAAAGGGAGCTAGGCGGCACCCAAAAAGCAAAGATCTATTGAGATACCGACATCGGAGCCATCTCCCTTCTTACAGCCTCGATCTTGTTTCTATCATTATTGCGGCTGGATGCCGTCTCCGGGCCGGAGGCAGCGATATAGCTTGAGAGCCTGCCCTTATATCTATCATCCAAATCAATGCTGCTGAGTATCGGTTCCAGGACGCCCTCATTAGACCACCTCTTGAGCCTGGCCCGGACAGATAGATAAGATCCGTATTTGCGTGGAATCTCCGACCAGGGACAACCGGTCCTCAAGACATATCTTATTCCATCCAAAATTCTTCTGTCCTCGGTTCTGAGTTTGGCGTTATAGGGCTGGGGGGGAAGATATTGCTTGATATAGTCCCATTGCTCGTCACTCATCTCCGCGAAGTTATCCAATCCCCTTTCCAGATACTTATTGACAAGTTCGAGAACCATCTGGTGATCTTCTACTGGAAAACGGATTGAAACGGAAAGCTCCACCTTGCTCTCAAATATTCCCTGAGGAAAGACGCCGTCTCCCTGTTCCGATGCCAGGGAAAAGAGATTGGGATAGGCCTCATAGCGCCATCCCGCCAGTCCCTCTCCCTCATGCCCCAAAATTCTATAGCAAAACCAGTCATTGGCCTCGGGATGAGCATTGATCCTGTCCCCCAGAGATCTTACCATTATGGTCAGCAGCCTTTCCACATCTTTCATTGAATAAAACTCGATCCAGATTATTCCAGGCTCATTTTCCTGGCAGGAATTGCAGGTTTTAATCTTGTTCTTCCACAGCGATATGAGAAGGGGAGCTATGGCCTCGTCAACCTCGATATATTCCTGCTCCCCGGGATAATAAACAGTGGTCTGGTTATGATCAAAACTAATTTCTATTCCCCCCTTCATTTTAGTAAGCATGATATGCAGCTAATCTATTATTAGCCAACATATATCATATTCCTGCGATTTTGTCCTCCCTCCGCGAAATGACCTTTTTGATCTCCGGCCAAATGCTATTTTATACTGATAGGTCAATCTATAAAAGGCTTACTAAAATAAAGTTCATAACGTAGAATAATCTCAGAGATTTGGCCAATATAAAATTTTATAATTAATATATGCTTCGAAGCGGTTTTGCTGATGGTCTCTCTATGAGTTTTTAACATATCCACGAGTTCTCTGCACTTTAAATAAGAATGCTCTGCATGCTGCAATGCCCTCTGCCGGATTCTCCTTTTTAGGTTGAATTCGTCTATCGCCGAGGATGATTTCGTCTTTGCCGCAAGGCTTTCATATCCCCTCCTGGAAAAGATGAGATGTGAATGCTTTTGATGGGCTTCATGATCGGATAAGGCAGAAGCTGAAGGAGGAGGCCATCCTCAAGCCGACCGAGCCCCAGGAAAAGGCCATACCTTCTATCCTATTCGGTGAGAATGTGCTGCTCATTGCTCCCACCGGCACGGGAAAGACCGAGGCAGCCAGTCTGCCCATATTTCATCGAATCCTGAATAGCGAGCGCAAGGGCACCCTGGCCGTTTACATAACCCCCCTGCGGGCCCTGAACCGGGACATGCTGCGCCGCTTTCATCAGTGGGGAGAGCGGCTCTCCCTCTCGGTTGCAGTGCGGCACGGGGACACCAGCCAGGCAGACCGGAGAAGGCAGGCCCTGCACCCGCCGGATCTGCTGATAACCACCCCCGAGACGTTGCAGGTGATGCTCACCGGAAAAAGGCTGCGCAAGAATCTCTCCGGCGTCAAGGTCGTGGTGGTGGATGAGATACATGAGATGGCCGCCTCCAAGCGCGGATCGCAGCTTTCCGTTCTCCTGGAGAGGCTGGCCGAGCTGGCCGGCGATTTTCAGAGGATAGGGCTCTCGGCTACGGTGGGCTCTCCAGACGATGTGGCCAGACTGCTGGTGGGCAGCAACAGGAGCTACAAAATAGTCGATACCGATGTGCAGAGGAGCAGCGACTTTCTGGTGGCCAGCCCCATGCCGGGTAAGGGGGACCGGATCCTGGCCGGCACCCTGGAGTGCGATCCCCGCCTGGCATCTCAGATTCAATTCATAAAAGAGATGGTTGAGAGCAGGAAGAGCCTGATCTTCGTCAACACCCGTCAGGCAGCGGAGGTTCTGGGCTCTCGCTTCCGCCAGATGGGCCAGCCTATAGGAGTGCACCACGGCAGCCTCTCCGTGGAGGCCCGGGTGGAGGCGGAGGAGGCCTTCAAGGCGGGAGAGCTGCAGGGATTGATCTGCACCTCTTCCATGGAGCTGGGGATAGACATAGGCGACGTGGACCATGTCATTCAGTACAGCTCCCCCCGCACCGTCTCCCGCCTGATACAGAGGGTGGGACGGGCCGGGCACAGGAT
>JAGOLL010000071.1 GCA_017994055.1 Methanothrix sp. | reverse complement strand
GAAGCAGACCTTGATCAGGGGGTTGATGGCGAAGGCATCCATGCGGCCGGCATGTGCGGCGCTGGAGATGCCTGCGTACTCGCCCTGATGGCCCACGTTCATGGCGTAGTTGGGATAGTTGGCGCCCCTCAGCTCCAGCGGGTTGCCCTCGTCGGACTGATAGGAGAACACGTTGGTTGGACCGCACTGATCCTGCAGGTCGTAGCCGAAGAAGCCCAGTCTGCCCCAGGATTCCTTATGCAGCAGCATGGAGAGGTACCAGCCGGCAAGGCCTACCTGGCTGTGGCCAGAGGCGATGGCGGAGGTGATAGCGGATGCGGCTGCCAGAACGGAAGCCCTCTGGGATCCACCGAAGTGATCCTCGAGGAGAGTGGGGAAGGCCTCGTACTGCTCAACGCCATAGGCGTTGACCTCAGTGGCCAGCTCCTTGGCTGTCTCGAGCTTCTGGGGTGCCTTGGCGAATCCACCGAACTTGTCCACGGCGAAGTCCGCGCCGTAGTAGCAGAAGTCATCCAGGACGTCGTTGGTGTAAGCAGCTGTGGCGTACTGGGTGAATCCGACACCGCCGGACATGTAGCTTCCCAGCCAGATCTGATCATAGAGCATAGCGCCAGCGGCGACTACGTTCAGGGAGACCTTAACTGGATCGGCTGCGGCCACACGGGAGGTCTGGACCATATCGGCCAGGAAGCCGAAGGACAGTCCGCCGGGGTTGTTGGGTCCGCGGGCCCGCCTGGCGGGCAGCATCTCGGACATCTGCAAGACGGCAGCGTGCTTGGCGGCATAGGCCAGATCGGCCACAGCGGCCTCGCCGGCGCACATGTTGTAGGCATCGATGAAGGTCATGCACAGCTGCATGGCGCTCCACCTGGAGGTGGTGCCGCCATCGCAGGACCTGACAACGATGGTCGGGACGTGGATGGCCTGCCAGGATGTCTTGCCCATAGCGGCCTTGAGAACCTCGGCCTGCTCAGCCGGGAACATCTTGTTGATGTCGATCAGGTACTGGTCATCGATCTCATCGGCCAGGGCATCGTCGCCGGTGAAGACACGGACGTTGCAGTCATCGGTAAGGGCGGGGTGGGTCTCCACCATGTGCTCCTGAACCACGGCTGCGCCGGGCATGGCGTGGTTGAGGATCTCGAGATAGTTGTTGATGGTCTCGGGTGTGACCTCCTTGCCCAGCCTCTTCTGCAGCACCTCATGGGCCATATCCAGGCCGACCACAATGGTCCTCCGGACATCATCCCACATCTGCTGCATGGCGGGGTTGTTGACGAAGTGCAGATCGTCGCCCTCTACCACATACTCGGTTCCGGAGAGCTTGTAGGGCACCAGCTGCCTCTGTCCGAGAGGGATGCCGCCGGCGTGGACATAGGGGTTGTAGCCGGTCATGCCGCGCTTGCCTTCCAGCTTCTTGGCCGCTTCCATGAACTCTCTCTTACGGGCGCTCTGATCCGGGCCAAGCCTCTTGTACTCTGTCTTCTGGCCTGCGAGGTCAAAATCCTTTCCGAACTTCTTGTTAAGAGCCTTAACGAATAGCTTCTTGGTGTGTTTAACTGCCATTTTATATCACCCCATTTACTCCGGCCTGTAGCCCCACTTGCTGCGCAGCTCCCACATATGGTGCAGAGCCTCAACAGCCTCATCATACTTCCTGGCGCCGACTGTTCCGCACATTGGGACGCCGTCCACCCTGAAGATGGTGGTTCTCTTCTTGGCCTCGGCCTCGGACATGGGCTTGCCCAGATTGACCTTCTTATCCAAGGGAATGCCTACCTGATCCTTGACCCCATAGACATTGCCATCCGCTCCCATCTCGGTCCTGGCCAGCATATCGAACTGCATGCCGTTCTCTTCCAGCCTCAGGGAGTGGCCGTGCACAGTGCAGCCTCTCATGGAACAGAGGGCCACATCGGTCATCTCGCTGTCGTACTGGGCCTTGGTGTAAGCCTCAATATCCCTCTCTCTGGCCTCGATGATCTGTCTGCCGGACAGGGTGCCTGGATCGCAGCCCTTGCAGTTGATGGCTCCCCAATAGGATCTCCAGTAGGGGATGGAGGGTGCGAAGTACATGGAGTCGGTCCACTGGGAGTATCTGACGCGGTCGCCAGCAGCGGCACCTGCGGTTGGGTCGACGATCTGTCTTATGGGGCAGTCGGGCTCGCCCATCTCTTTAAGGGGTGGATGAGTGCTGGAGTAATCGGCACCAGGAGCCCTGTGGCCCATGATGGCTACAACATCGGCCTCAGGTATATCTCTGAGCTTCTCGAGGTTGCCGGACATGTGCTTCCTTCTGTTGATGCCAACAGAGGTGCTTCCGGGATAAAATTGTGGTGTGTATGCCATATTTATCTCTCCTCTTTATCTTCAATAGTCACTCCAATCTCAGACAAAACGGCCATTCTCTCTTTCTTGGCCTTTGGATCGATCAATCCCAGGATACGCTCATCTTCCACCCGGCCGAATTTGGCATAGTCCGAAATGGTCGGCCTGGTATGGAAGAATTTGCCTTTCTTAATAGAGCAGGAGATATGGGGCAGCGCTCGCTCACACGCCGCCTTTAGGCCCGGCAGGAATTTTTCGCTTTCCAGCTCCAGCCTGATACGTCCTACCTTTACAAACAGCTCAAATGCCTGGCCTCCTACCTCGATGAGAAGATCTCTATTCTCATCAATAGGGGTGCCTTTGCCCGGACCATAGGGAATGCTTCGGGGAAGGTTGGGGCCGTGGATGGTCATCCTGACGATGCCCCCATTCCTGTATATCTCGTTGAGCAGCTTTTGAGCTGTAACAGGCATAAGGTACCTGCCTGGGACAACTTCAACCTGTATCGAGTCCGTGTCTGATGCAGTGACCATTTTTCCGCCTAGCTTATACAGCCTCCGCAACCGATACGATCGGCTCACGGAATTCCTTGATCTCGCCGTAGATTGCACCGACCAGACCAGATGTCATCTCTGGAGTGAACATCTGAGTGCCGGCATCAAGAGCTACTGCCGCAGCCACGCAGGGTATGGCAAATCCTCTGGAGTGCCTGGTTACCACGTGGTTGCCGTTGAACACACCGGGGCCGCCGCCGCCATAGATGGAGTGGCTGAAGAAGGAGAAGCCCACAGCGGTACCCATAACTCTGCCGAAATCGCATCCTGGCAGAGCAGTCTCTTTCTCAATTATATCGTTGAAGTACAGCAATGTCGAGGACACGGCCTGGGCGCCTCGGAGAGAGCCGCAGTTGACCATTGTGGCAGCCAGGACGCCAGCGGCGCAGTAGGCATTCCACTTGGAGACATCGTTGGCCTCATACATGACATATCCGGAGGGCAGCTTCTTGCCGGCCTTTATGACCTTATCCTCAAGGGCAGCTCCGACTGTGCTCTGGACCACAGTGCCGATGGTTCCGGTCTTGCCGTTAGCCTTGACGCAATTGTAGACCATGTTGTTGGCGTTCAGACCCTGGTAAGCCATGCCCAGGAGCTGGTGGCGCTCGAATATGCCCATGGCATTGCCCATCTCGAACTCGCCGATCTGCTCATAAATGGATGCCAGAGCAGCGGCGTTCATGGCGTTCCTCTTGGTGATTGCTGCCAGGTGGTTGGCCATGACGTTTCTCAGAGCAAAGCCCAGACCCTCATCGTTCTGGGGGATGTTGAGAACTGAGGCCACATTTCCGCCGGCCATGCCCACAGTCTGGGGGTACTCGCCCCATACGGAGGCGTGGACCATGGGAGCTGCAATCAGGTCTGCCTTGAACTGCTGAATCAATGCCTCAACGGTCGCTGCTGCGGCTGCGGTCAATCCGACCACGAACTCAGAGGCAGCATTGACACGAGCGGTTGGAACCTGAACGAGCAGCTGCTTGCCGCCGCCCAGCACCTGTACATTGGTGTCGTCGCCGGGGGCAACCTGCAAAAGGGCCTTGATCTTATCGGCAAGAACGCCAGCATTGGCAACTACATCATAATTTAGCTCGCGCCCCTTAATCTGCCTGCGGCCTCCCGCTACCTTTCCGGTCTTGAGAGCGCCTTCGATGCCGGCCAGATTGACGGCTACAGTTCGCTTTGTGAGAGAAATAAGTCTCTGCATGGCCGCATTCTTAAGAGGGCTGACGGCGCTCAGGTCGACGTCGCTCTTCAAAAGAACTCCGCGGTCGCTATATAGGTCTATCTTATCAGACACGTTCTTTATCCTCCTTTACCTTTTTAGCAGCAAAAATTGCAGCGACGGTGATGCTGAAGCGACGGTATGAGGGGTTTCCTTAAATGGCTTCATACCCAGCATCATCACAATTCGTTACAATCTCCCGCCTTGTTCTCCATTGCTTAATTGCTACTTAAAGTTTTTGCGTGAGGTAAATATTACATCATAATGTATATTAATAAGTTTTCTTTGACTTTAATAAATAAAATAATTTTTTTAATTTAAAATTAATCTTTAATTGCCATTATAAATGTGCAATTCCGTGCGATCAGAAATGGTTCATACAATCCTTCCGGCAATTAAAACTAAATAGAATCTGTTCATCGCGATGATGGGTATCGATCTTGAAAAGATAATAATAAAATTTAGCATAATCAATCAATAAAGAAAAACTAACTTAAAAATCTTTTTCTGTTACATCTGGCCGAAGGCAGATTTCAGAGCATCGACAGAGGATGGGCAAGCTGCGTTAAGCGTTTTACCATGAAGCTACCAAATTCAGCCGGCATAACATTGTAAATAATCATGTTCAATATCCTCTGAGATGCTATTACAATTTATTACAGAAAAACTTAAATCGACTGCCATATTTGCCTTTGAGGAATGCATCTCATAATTGCGGAGAAGCACGATGCGGCCAAGAGGATTGCCCAGATCCTAGCCGGAGGCAAGCCCCGATCCCTGAGAGTAGCCGGTGTCGAGGCCTTCCAGTTCGATGACCGTGTGGTTCTCGGTCTATCCGGCCATATAGTTGGTGTCGACTACCCTCCGGATTACAACAACTGGCAGAAGGTGGACTGCAAGGATCTGATCCGGGCCGAGATAGTGGTGCGGCCGATCCAGGAGAAGATCATATCTGCGCTGCAGAAGCTGGGAGGAGAAGCTGACAAGGTCACCATCGCCACCGACTATGACCGCGAGGGAGAGCTGATCGGGGTAGAGGCCTTGAAGATAGTGGAGCAGGCCAAGCCCAAGATCAAGGCGGACCGGGTCAGATACAGCGCCATAGTCAAGGACGAGATTATAAAAGCCTTCCAGGATTCCGGAGCCGTGGACTATGACCTGGCCGCCTCGGGCGAGGCCAGACAGATAATAGACCTGGTCTGGGGCGCTGCCCTGACCAGATATATATCTCTGACCTCGGGTCGGCTGGGCAAAGAGTTTCTCTCCGTGGGAAGGGTGCAATCTCCCACCCTGGCCCTCATAGTGGACCGGGAGAAGGAGATCCAGTCATTTGTGCCCCAGCCCTACTGGGAGATATTCGCCGATCTGGAAAAGGAGCTGCGGGTGCAGCATGCCAAGGGACGGATCTGGGAAAAGGAGGAGGTGGACGGGATAGTCTCCCGGCTGGGACCGGAGGGGATCATCAAGTCCATTGAAAGCAAGCAGCGCATAGACCGGCCCCCGGCGCCCTTTGACACCACCAGCTTCATTGCTGCCGCCAGCGGCATCGGGCTGTCTGCTGCCAATGCCATGCGCATAGCAGAATGGCTTTACACCAACGGCTTCATCTCCTATCCCAGAACGGACAATACCGTCTATCCACCTTCCATAGATCTTACCGGTCTTACCCGGCATTTTTTGAAAGGGGCTTTTGCCCAGGAGGCGGCCCGGCTTCTCCAGGGAAAGATGCAGCCGACCAGAGGAAAGAGAGAGACCACCGACCACCCTCCCATCTATCCCACCGCCGCATTGGAAAGGGGAAGCCTGAAGGAGGACCAATGGAAGGTCTATGAGCTGGTGGTGCGCCGCTTCTTCGCCACCCTGGCCGATGCCTGTGTCTGGGATGCCACCAGCCTCAAGGTGGATATCGGCCCCGAGCCCTTCCGGGCCAGCGGAGCCCGCCTGGTGGAGGCGGGCTGGAGATACTTCTATCCCTACAGCAAGGCAGAGGAGCATATACTGCCCCAGCTCAAGAAAGGCGAGAGGCTGCGGGTGCTGGGGCACAGCGTGGAGGCCAAGGAGACCCAGCCGCCGGCCCGATATGGCCAGGGCAAGCTGATCAAGCTCATGGACGAGCTGGGACTGGGAACCAAGTCCACCCGCCACGACATAATCAGCAAGCTCTATGCCCGCGCTTATGTGCAGGGCAATCCCATGCGCCCCACCAATACCGCCTATGCCGTGGTGGATACCCTGGAAAAGTATGCACCCACCATCACCAAGCCGGAGATGACCCAGACCCTGGAAAAGGATATGACCCTGATTTCAGAGAAGAAGATCAAGGAGGACCATGTCGTAGAGAAGTCCAGGGTCATGCTCACCTCCGTCTTCGATGAGCTGACCTCCAATCAGGAGGGCATAGGTGAGTCTCTCAAGGATGGCCTTCGCACAGACAAGATCGTGGGCACCTGCCAGAAATGCCACTCTGAGTTGATCATACGGCGCGGCCACCGGGGATCGCGCTTTATAGGCTGCTCCGGCTATCCGGAGTGCAGGTTCACTTTGCCCCTGCCCCGCTTCGGGACGGTGGTTGTCACAGACAAGATCTGCGAGAAGCACGGCATGAATCACATCCGCATCATAAACAAAGGAAAGAGACCCTGGGATCTGGGCTGTCCCCACTGCAATTTCCTGGAATGGCAGGAGAAGAAGGCTCAAGAGAAGGCAGAAACACCTGGGGCGGCGAAGCCAGAAGCAAAGGCAAAGGCGAGAAGGAAGGCAAAACCGGCTGCCAAGTTGGCGAAAAATACAACCACAGAGGCTGCAGAAAAAGGAGACGGGCTGGTAAAGGTTCCGGGAATAGGACCCAAGACCCTGGAGAAGCTGGCTGCGGCAGGGATAATGACCTCTCAGGATCTGCTGGTGGCCAAGACCAAGGCCCTCTCATCCAAGACCGGCCTGCCGGAGAAGAAGATCCTGGCCTGGAAGAGCGCAGCAAAAGCCTTGAGCTGAAATCAGCCTATACTCGAGCCTCCGTCTTGTTTACGTTTTTTCCCATGGCCCTGATAAACTGGCTCATGGGCGGTCCCCATTCCTTTGGAAGCTCTTTTTCTCCATTTCGCACGATGATCAGATCCGCCTGCGGGGAAACGTATATCCACTGTCCCAGATACCCTTGTGCTGAAAAATCATAACTGCCGTCATCGCGGCGGTTTCCCCACCAGAAATACTTGTAATAGCCATTTTCCATTAGAACCTTCTGAGGATAATAGGCAGCCCGGTCGATGGATCTATCCTCCTGGGTCGATTCAGCCACCCAAGCAGAGTCGATCACCTGGCGGCCGTTCCAGCTTCCGTTGTAGAGGTAGAGCCTGCCGAACTTGGCGAAGTCTATAGCCCTGGCATTGATGCCGCTCTCCATCCGCTCAAATCCTGACTCCTGGCTGTCCATGCTCCAGGATCCATCGTACTCCATACCAATGGGCTTCCATATCTTCTCCTGCAAATAGTATGAGACATTCTGGCCGGTCGTCCTCTCCAGAACCATTCCGAGAAGCTGGGGATTGTAATCGTTGTAGAGAAAATGCAGTCCAGGAGGCTCGACGATCTGGGTGTTCTCCAGGGCCAGCTCTCGAAGGTCAGGATAGTAGTAGGTTAGAACATTGTCAGAGAACATATCATCAAGGTAGATTGGATAATCTTCGGAGGTGAATCTGAGGCCTGAGGACATCATTAACAGGTGGCGAAGGGTGATATTGGAGAAGCGCTCGTCTCTGGCAGCCAGCTCGGGAATGTATTTGGTGACGGGATCGTCTACGCTTTCTATGTGGCCCTCAGCCAGGGCGATGCCTACCAGGGCGGAGGTGAAGGACTTGGCCATTGAGAATGAGGTGACTATGCTCTCTCTTCTGGCACCATTGAAGTATCGTTCATACAGTACGGTGTCATTCTGGATGACTATGAAGACCTGGGTGTCCGCCTCTTCCAGGGCCGAATCCGGATCATCAATCCCAAGAGCGCTTTGAAGCATGGAGCAAACGCGGGCCTCATCTTCTGCTGAGCCCTGGCGGAAGAAAAAAGGCTCCGAGCCGGCCTGAATCGTTCTATTGGGGAACTTCTGGTAGTCGTAGACGTCGGGCACGCCCCAGAATACGCACCGCTGCACATACTCCGGCGAGTAGACCAGGGAGGCAATCAGCAGGGGCAGGACGACCGAAAGGATGAGGACCAGCAAAATCGCAAGGCCCATTTTGACCGATCTTCTCACAATTCAAGCCTCCTGTATTCCCTCATGGCACAGGCAAACTGATGCATCGCGTCCCATATCTTTGGGTAGCTTCTTTCCCCATTGCGCACAATGATCAAATCTGCCTGTGGGGAGATGTAGATGATCTGCCCCAGGTGACCTGAGGCAAAGAAATCAGATATCCCCTCATCCTGGCGATACCCCCACCAGAAGTATTTGTAATAGCCGTTGCCTAGGAAGAACTGGTACTCATCCATATGCGGATTCTGTGAATAGTAGGCAGCCCTATCGACGGATCTGTCCTCCTGCGTCGATTCGGACACCCAGGCGGCGGGAATCACCTGCCTGCCGGTCCAGCCCCCATTCTTCAGGTAAAGCCTGCCGAACTTGGCGAAGTCGATGGCTCTGGCATTAATTCCGGACTGCATCTGCTCAAATCCAGATTCCTCACTGTCCAAGCTCCATGATCCGTTGAACTCCATTCCAATGGGATTCCAGATCTTCTCCTGCAAGTAGCACGAGACATTCTGGCCGGTGGCTCTCTCCAAAACCATCCCTATGAGCTGGAGGTTGTAGTTGTTATAGAGGAAATGCCGTCCGGGTGGCTCGATGATGCGGGTATTCTCCAGAGCTAACTCTCTCAGGTTGGGATAGTAGTAGGCCAGAGGATCATCGCTGAAACAGAAGGGATAAACATACTCGGTGAATTCCAGGCCCGATGACATCATCAGCAGGTGGCGAAGGGTGATATTGGAGAAGCGAGGATCGCGGAGGGCCAGCTCGGGCAGATATTTGGTGACAGGATCGTCCACGCTCTTTATGTGGCCCTCTGCCAGGGCGATTCCCACAAGGGCGGAGGTGAAGGACTTGGCCATTGAGAAAGAGGTGACTATGCTCTCTCTTCTGGCACCGTTGAAGTATCTTTCGTAGAGGATGGTATCGTTCTGGATGACTATGAAGGCCTGTGTGCCTGCCGCCTCCAGGGCGCGGTCCGGATCATCTATCCCAAGAGCGCTTTCAAGCATGGAGCGAATGCGGGCCTCATCATCTGCCGAGCCCTGCCGGAAAAAGAAATGTTCGGGTCCGGCTTGGATCATCCGTTGGGGGAATTTCTCATAATCATAAACGTCGGATGGACCCCAGAATACGCATCGCTGCACATACTCTGGTGAGTAAAGGATAGAGGCAATGGTCAAGGGAAGAAGGACAGACAAGACAATGGCGATCAGTGCTATCGCAACGATTTTCCAGACCCTTTTCATTGTGCTCACCTTATTATCCAGGATAAACGGTCTAAAATTGAATGAAAGCAGATAGGCAATATCCAATCTCAGCGATAAATACTTTTTGAAATATTTAGAAAGATAGCTGGAAGAAATTCTGGGTACATGATGTTGCCAGCATGGGCCTGGCCGGATTTGAACCGGCGGCCACTCGGTTATGAGCCGAGCGCTCTAACCGGACTAAGCTACAGGCCCAAAAGTAATGCGCCGCCAACAGGGCTCGAACCTGTGACATTCTGGTTGCTGCTTGAAATACAATTAACAGCCAGACTCTCTACCAACTGAGATATGGCGGCTCGATACCCTGCCTGGATGCACAATGATTTAAGCCTTTTGATTAGATTGTAGGTCTCATGCGCGTCTTAAAGAAGAACCTGCGCGGCGATGAGGGTGAGATTGCCCTGCTGCCCGAGTCGCTGGATGATCTATGGCATCTGCAGCATATTGTCTCCCGGGGCGACCTGGTCTTTGCTCTGACCCACAGGAAGGCTCCCGCCATTGCGGACAAGGCCCGCCCGGAGAAGATGGAGAGAAAGCCGGTACGGCTGGGGGTCAAGATAGAGGATGTCGAGTTTCATATGTACTCCAACTGGCTGCGTCTGCATGGACGGATTGTCTCGGGCATGGATGTGGGGCAGTATCATACCCTGAATATCGAGGTAGGAACTGACCTGTCCATACTCAAATATCACTGGAGGCCGGACATTCTGGCGCGCATAGATGAGGCCGTGGCCGAGTCTCAGAGGCCCAAGGTGGTCATTGCCCTGATCGAGGAGGGAGAGGCCACCATCGGAGTACTGCGCCAGTTCGGAGTGCAGATGGCGGCGGAGATCCGGCAGGGCAGCGGCAAGGGAAGCGGTGAGGACACCCGCTCCGGATTTTTGCGGGAGGTGGCGGCGGCCATAGACCAGACCGCCCAGGATGGTGCAGATGTGATTTTAGCCGGACCGGGCTTCACCAAGGAGGATCTCAAGAAGGTGATCGACTCCACAAACCCCGATCTGGCCGGGAGAATAGCTATGGATGATACCTCTTCCATAGGACGCTCCGGCTTTCAGGAGGTGCTGCGCCGCGGGGCGGTCAAGAGCGTCCTGGAGTCCAGCCGCATCGCCAGGGAGGCCAAGCTCATTGAGGAGCTCTTCCGGGAGATAGCCACGGACGGCCGGGTGGCCTATGGCAGAAAAGAGGTGGAAACGGCCAGAAACTACGGGGCCATTGAGACTCTCCTGGTCCTGGATGAGCTGGCCCGGCGGGGCTCGCTGGACGAGATCATGCGCGAGGTGGCCGATGCCAGGGGACGGGTGGTAATATTCAGCTCCGAATTCGAGCCGGGAGATCGTCTGCGCTCCCTGGGCGGCGTGGCCGCTCTGCTGAGATTCAAGATCGCCTGAGGGATTGAGATGGATACAATATTTGGGGAGATGACATCATCCGCTGCCACAAATGCTCTCGCCGGGCAGTGATCCACCAGAGATACTCTGGAATGTACCTCTGCCGGGAGCACCTCCAGGAGGATGTGCAGCGCAAGGCCCGGGAGTATCTGCGCCAGACCGGCCTCTTCGCCGGGGGCAGGCGGATATTGATCGAGCTGGATGGAGGAAGGAACAGCTCCGCCTTGGCCTATATGCTCAGTAATATATTTCATCGCCGCAGAGACATCGATCTTCAGGCGGTGGTGATAGATAAAGGAGAGACGGGTGCTCAGTCCGTTAATGATGCATCCAGTGTGGCCGGGCGTCTGGGTATACCCCTGCACAGCTGCAAGATGGCGCCTTCTTCACGCCGGATGGCATCCTCGACCAGCCCTTCCGTCGGCAGGGAGGTGCTTCTTTCTGCTGCCCGGGAGAAAGATGCAGGCATCATCGCCACAGGGGAAGACCTGGACGATGTGGCCCTGGAGATATTCCTGACCTATCTGCAGGGAGGATGGAGCAGCAATGCAGAGGCAGTGGTGGGGCTGCACTGGATCAGGCCCTTGCAGAGGATTCCCAAAAGAGAGGTGAGGCTGTATGCACTGATCCTGGGCCTGGGTTCAGACAGCAGCCTGCCTCCCTGCACAGATCAAATGCAAGAGGTGGCGGAAAGGCAGCTCTCTGTATTTGATCGTCGCCATCCCGGCACCAACTATTCTCTATTGAGAGGATGGGAGAGGCTTGTTAAAGCCCGGCAGGCACAGGGGGCAAAGCCTTTAAGTAAAGATATGGAATAGTCGCTCCAGCCGCCTCGGTAGCTCAGCCGGTCCAGAGCGATTGACTTGTAATCAATAGGTCGCGTGTTCGAATCACGCCCGGGGCTTGTCCTGGCTAGGATCAATCCTTTCCAAGCTCCCTTCCAATTAAAATGATGTTATGGAATGCGTATCTGCCAAAAAAAAGCAGAATGCACAAGGATGAGATCCCCTGAGGTTCCCCTTCTAACCAATAGGAGGAGGGCTCTGTAGCCGGTGAAGCGAAGAGGGTAGTCTCAGGGGATGATAGCGATTAAGCGATGTGCGTTTACGATTGTGCCCTCCTGGTCTTCTTGATATCCAGCCTGGTCTTGCATCTGGGACAGGCCTTGGGCTTGCTCACCCTCGTCTCCCAGGTATAATGGCATTTTGGACATTTCATCTGCTTCATATTAATACAGTTGTAATAAGAGTATTAATAACTTTCGAGTGTATATCATTATGCATATTACTTGGCAAGCGCAAAGCCTATAATTGAATGAAGGGGGTAAATACAGAATTTCATGAACGAGATTTTGGAGATCCTTTCTGAAAACGCCAAGGCAACTCCTGCTGAGATCGCGGCCCTCATAGGCCGGACCGAGGCGGACGTCGCCTCTGAGATCCAGAAGCTGGAGGACACAGGGGTCATAAGAAAGTACATCACTCTGATCAACTGGGAGAAGCTGGATAAGAGCTATGTCTTCGCCGTCCTGGAGCTGAAGGTGGCGCTGCAGCGCAAGACGGGATACGACGCTGTGGCGGAGAGGATCGCCAACTTCTCTGAGGTGGAGTCGGTGCGTCTGATTTCCGGAGATCACGACCTTTCCGTCACTGTGCGGGGCGAGTCCATGAAGGATATCGCCTATTTCGTGGCGGAGAAGATAGCCCCCCTGGAGGGAGTTCAGTCCACCTGCACCCACTTCATC
This sequence comes from Methanothrix sp., assembly GCA_017994055.1. Classification (GTDB taxonomy): domain Archaea; phylum Halobacteriota; class Methanosarcinia; order Methanotrichales; family Methanotrichaceae; genus Methanothrix. Next base: position 47 of record JAGOLL010000071.1, on the reverse strand, counting down.
CTCAAGAGCTACAAGGAGCATGGCGTTTTTCTCACCGACAAGCCCAA
>JAGOLL010000070.1 GCA_017994055.1 Methanothrix sp. | reverse complement strand
TCGATCAGGATAAGTGCAATCTCTGCGGCAGATGCGCAAAATTCTGCAAGGCCTTTCTGCTAATAGACCGGACGGATAGGGACAAAGAGCCGCAAAAGCTGGCGCCCTATGAGCAGCTTCTGGTGGATGAGGAGCTGTGCGACTACTGCGGCCTATGCGTCGCCATCTGTCCCGAGGAGGCTATATCTGTAGAAGGCGAGCCCCTGAAGGCCGATCCTCCTCTAAAGTTCGAAGGCAGGATTGAGGTGGACCGGGATCTATGCATAGGCTGCGGCAGATGCGCTCTGGTCTGCCCCTATGAGGCCATGGATATCAAGAAGCCTTTCCAGGGGGAGATCAGGATGGTGGAGAAGAACCTGGACCGCTGCGACCCCCAGGGCTGCCAGGCCTGCTTCAATGTCTGCCCCGCCAAATGCTGGTATGTGGACGAGCGGGGCAAGGCAGCTCCGGTCAAGGATCAATGCATCTTCTGCGGAGCCTGCCAGAAGGCCTGTCCCGTCTCGGCCATCGAGGTGGATCGATCTGATGTCAGCCACACGGAGATTAAGGAGACCCCCTGGGCGGAGGAGTGGAAGCAGGCCATCGCCGCCATAAAGACCGGCAGCCGGGAGAGGCCGGATGTTAGCGGAGCCCTCTCTCCCCCGGATATTGAGAGGCAGCCCATGCCCCCTCCGGAGAAGCCGGAGGTTGATCCGGAGCTGTTGAGGCTGGTGGATGAGGCCGTGAGGCCCCTGGCCGAGCTGCTCAAAAAGCCCAAGGTCCGCCAGATTCTGGAGAAGGAGCCTGTGGATGTGGCCAGCCGAAAGATATCGGAGCGGCTGGAAAAGAGCCAAGCCGGGGAGGCGAAGTGATGTCGGCGGCAATTGCAGCGAAAGATATGGAATTCAAACAAGAGGTCCTGCGCCTGGCCGGGCCGGAGGTGCTAGCATGCATTCAGTGCGGCACCTGCTCCGCCAGCTGCCCCACGGCGCATCTGATGAACCCCAGCATCAGAAAGCTGGTCAAGCTCTGTCTGGAGGGAAAAAAGGAGGAGGCACTGCACAATGAGACGCTGTGGTTGTGCACCTCCTGCCTGCTCTGTACCGTGCGCTGCCCGCGGGGCATCCGGCCCAAGGCGTTTGTCTCCGCCCTCAAGGACATTGCGGAGAGAGAGGGAGTGCTGAGCCGGGATTCCTCTTATGAGGAGTTCTTCTTAAAGCAGATAAAAAGCTACGGCCGCATCGCCGAGTTGCCGCTGACAGCCGAGTTCCTGCTGATCTATCCCCAGGCCGCCGTCCAGTCCATGCAGATGGGGCTGGAGCTGATCTCCAAAGGCAAGATCGGTGTGAAAGTGGACAGGATAGATGGCCGGGATGAGGTCAAGAGAATTGTGGAGGAGCTGAGAGAATGAAGCTGGCTTACTATCCGGGCTGCGTGTCCCTGTCCACGGGAAAGGAGATGGACATCTCCACCCGTGCCGTCTGCGCCGCTCTGGAGATTGAGCTCGAGGAGCTCTCCGACTGGAACTGCTGCGGCGCGACTCATGTCTCCAATGAGCTGGTGGCGACGGGCCTGGCCGCCAGAAACATGGCCCAGACCGAGCTGCCCATAATGACCCCCTGCTCCATCTGCTACAGCAATCTGCGCTCTGCCGTCCGAAGGCTGGAGGATGCGGAGGTCAGGGAGAGGGTGAACACTGTCCTGGAGAAAAAGTACAGCGGAGCCGCTATCCGCCATGCTCTGGATGTGATTTTAGAGATCCTGGAGAAGAAAGATGACAGGATCGTCCTGCCCCTCAAAGAGATGAAGGTTGCTGCCTATTATGGCTGTCTGCTGACCCGCCCGGCGGGGCAGTACAGCCCCCAGTTTCCCACCATACTGGAGGAGCTGATAAAGAAGCTGGAGGCGGAGCCGATAGAGCTGCGGCACAAGACAGCATGCTGCGGCGGGCCCATATTCATGCCCCGGGAGGATGCGGCGGACGACATCGCCTTTGCCATCCTGGCCGAGGCCAAGGAAGCCGGGGCGGAGGTCATAGTCACCGTCTGCCCGCTTTGCCACCTGATGTTAGACGCCAAGCAGAGGGCTCTGGAACAGAAGATGGGCCAGAAGATAGGAATTCCCGTGCTCTATGTGACCCAGCTGGTGGGAATCGCCCTTGGCTTGGGCCCGGAGGAGCTGGGGCTGGAAATGAACTCGGTATCGCCCTTGGCAGTGGTGGAGAGGGCTTACGAGAGGATGGCCAAGGAATGAAAGGTATCAAAGGTCCATGCACCACCAGTGAGCCTCGGGGGATGGCGGGCAGCGGCGGGAGCGGCTCACAACCCGGCGAGGGGGACGGCGATGGAGTGGATGATGAAAATAGATATTAACAGACTCAGTGGTATCATTTTGTTATTAAAGTCTGGGATTGCTCAGGTAATTAGATCTAGCACATGAAATGCTTTTTGGGCGCTGCGAGTCGGCCATTCTCGCCTCCCGCGCTGGTGCCTTGGCCTCCTCAACGCCGAGGAGACTTGGATAGACAGACATGGGCCGCCGATTTAGATATATTTAGATTAGTATTCTCATGGAAGGCCGATTGAACCACAGGCTCGCCCAGAAAATCGACTGCAGTGCCTATATTTATCGCCGTCACGATCACATCCAGCACCTCCATTGCTTCTGAGACTTGCGGAACCATAATCATGGATATCAACGAGGAATGGCCGACAGGTAGAAAGTATTTATCAATGGATCATGAAGAAATTAAAACAATTAATATTATAAAAGTTATTTGGGCGGGATCACATAGTTCCAGCGCCAGACCTTAAAGCTCGCGGCCAGGATGGCCAGGAATATAGCCAATATCAACAGAGACTGAAGATACTCGACGATTGTGATTGCATCCATTTCCTACACCACAGCTATGCCTTCTCTCTGATTTGATAAAGGTTTTGGTTTAGAGAAAGCTCTCCGGGAAAACTATTTGCCCATAGCCTCTCAATAATAGATGGATGTTGAGCTTTTGAAAGATGACTGCCAGCATAAAGGACGTGATAAAATGGGGAGGTGTTATCATGAATAAGTCCAGATCCAAGGTGTTCAGAGAATTGCTGGAGCGGCCGGGGCTGCTCCTGCGGCCTTGCGGCTATGATGCCCTTTCTGCGCTGCTGATTGAAAAAGCGGGATTCAGGCTGATGGGCACATCCGGCTACGCCATCTCCGCATCGGCCATAGGCCAGCCGGATCTGGGGCTGATCAGCTTCGGCGAGCTTTTAGAGCGGGCCAGGAACATCATTAATTGCGTCTCCATTCCCGTGGACGTGGATGCCGATACAGGATACGGAAATGCCCTCAATGCCTACTGGACGGCCAAGAACTACATCTGGATTGGTGCCGGGGGCATCAGAATCGAGGATCAGACCTGGCCCAAGCGTTGCGGGCACATGAGCGGCAAGAGCATCATCTCCAAGGAGGAGATGGCAGCCAAGATCAGGGCGGCGATCCGGGCTCGGGATGAGGAGGGCTCGGAGCTGGTGATCGGGGCCAGAACCGACGCCAGAGCCATAGAGGGATTTGAAGGGACGGTGGAGAGGACGGTGCTCTATGCCCAGGCCGGAGCGGACTATGTCTATGTGGAGTGCCCACAATCACTGGAGGAGGTGGCCCGGCTGGTCGAAAGCATCAGCGTACCCCTGGCCTTCAACCTCATACCCGGAGGCAAGACGCCCGACTTTGCCCTTGCCGAGCTGGAGGATCTGGGTGTCAAGTACATCTCCATCCCCATGGTCTGCATCTATCCTGCGGTCAAGTCCATGCAGGAGGCCCTGCGGGCTCTGAGAGAGGGAGATCTGAAGAAGGTGGGTGATCTGGGCATAAACTGGTCAGCGTTCAATGAGCTGATCGGGGTCAAGAAGTGGAAGCGGCTTGAGGAGGAGAGCGCTGTTCAGTAAATTCTCTGAATCTATTTCGGACTAGAACCGTCCTGAGCAATCTGGGCGGGTGGATCGCTGCCTGCCTTTGGGAATCCAGCCAGCTGCGTTAAGCCGGGCCTATTGTACAATATCGCGATTCTTTCCAGTAACGGCACAGAATCCGAAAGATTGCCGCGATTTCTACATCTTGTCAAAAATGCGACCCAACGGAAACAGGTGTACTGGAGCTATAATGCCGCATACTATTTAACAATAGACCGATTACGGTAATGCATAAGGTGAAATAAAATTGAAGTTGATGCAGGGAATACTAATCAGTTTATTCGTGGTGCTCGTTTTGTTTGGACCAGGACTAATAATTTACTCCTACTTAAATCCAAGTTTTAATATGTCGAGCATATTGTCAGCCGCATCAACATATGCTGTAGCTCTTCTTACAGTTGGATATGTCCTCACGACGTCGAGACAACTTGATGTAATGTCAAACCAATTAGAAGAGGCCAAGCGCTACCGTGAACTCCAAAATCAACCACTACCTTGGATACGTGTAATCAGACTATCTGTAGAAAAGCCACGTTTTTATTTTTCGCCAACAGAAAATCATAATGAATTCGACTACATATTCCTTCCGAGATATGACGTCTCATATAGTTTTAAAAATATTGGTGCTTCACCATCTATAAATACACATATTTCATCCAACATTTTAATTGTAGATGAGGATGAGACCGCTAATCGAATGGATGAAACTCCGAGAGGTATTAACCGTTCAATAAAACGTTTGATAGCGTTCTTTGCTAGTTCACGCATGCAATCTGAAAATGGAATCTTGGCTTTAGGGGCGGCTTCAGACAGAATTGGAGCACTTGAGCCAGGTGAATTGTATCCAACCGACACAAGCACATGTATGACAAATATAATTCCTGACGACGGCGAGGCAAATTTTCTTAAATCGATGAGGAATACATCACCAACAAAACTTCCACAATTATCGGTTGAAGTTTTATATAAAAATATCATGGGAGGTTGTTTTATCAGTAATTATACCTTTCTTGTACACCCTAAGAATGTGGAACAATATGACGTTATCGCAAAATGGATCGCTTCAGTGATATCCTTCCCGATCAAATACAAGGATGAAATAATTGCAATAAAAAATTTCGATAAAACAAATCCAGAAAAAAGTGATGCATTGTTTGAGGAACTTCTAAAAAGATCAGGTATCGAAGATGATGATATCGAATTGGCACTAAGACCACTTGCCTATGAAGTTAAAGCAATATCAATAGATCAATTTAACGCGTCACTTAAAGAGCTAAGACATCCTATGCCACTGCCCCCAAAAATATCCTCGTATTCTCTACCATGCCAAGATAAATAGTTGGGCTGGGTCCATGGGGAGCGCTGTCCTCTGTGCAGGATCTGTCCCGACCAGTGTTGCTTTTTTCATTCATTTTGCAGGTCACAGCCCCCATATCTCCGGACATGCTCCCAGGCCCGATGCTCTGCGGGGTGCTTATCCCGTTGGCTGTAGATGGAGCCGTCCTCCCGCCCGAATAGCTTTCTGTCCTCTCCCACCGGGCAGACCTTGATGCATATGCCGCAGGGGGAGATGCCCTTCTGATTCAGCTCGGCGCTTTGGGCGGAGCAGCTTATCCTGTCTATTAATCCCTTCAGACGGCAACTTTCGCTATATGGAGTCTCAAACAGGATATCTTGATATAGCCTGCTCGCTTTAGATCCAAACCAGCCATGCCCACCCTGAGCATCATCTCTTGCCGGATGCTGGAAGACGAGATAGCCCACCTGCTCTCTTCCGATAGAGAGGTGGAAGAGCTTCTCCTCCTGGACGGAAAAGAGACCCAGGGCATCTCCCGGAAGCTGAAGTCTCAAAATCGTCCCCACATCCTGCTGTCATGTGAGTGCATCGGCAGCCGTCTCCAGGATAGGAGCAGTCCGGGCGGACTTTTCTCCCGCCTGGGCATTTGCTCCTCCAAAGCCGAGGGCCTGACGGTGGTGGTCAGCCTGCTGCGGCTCGGCCTTCATTCCGATCTGCAGCTTCTCCGGACCGCGGTTTATGATGAAATCAGACGGTTGTCGGCGTTCTCTGACGGGATACTGATCTTCTATGGCCGATGCGGAGACTCTCTTGCCCACATCCAGGAGGACCTGGCCGACCTCTCCTGCCCGCTCTACTTCCTGACCGATGGCCAGGAACAAAGAATCGATGACTGCATAGCTACAGCTCTGGGCGGAAATGAGGAATACGAACGCGCCCTCTCCGAGCACAAGGATGTGGCCGTCTTCCTGACTCCCATGTGGGCCTCCAGCTGGAAGGCTATGAGAGAGGAGGTTGCATCCTTTGGCAGAGGCAGGGACCTGAGGGCCATGCTCAAAGGATCCGGCCTGAAAAGGGTGGCCAGAATAGACACAGGCCTCACCTTTGAGAATGGATTCGAGGAGAAGGTGGATGGCTTTGCCCGGGAGTTCGGCCTGGAGAAGATCGATCTGCCGGGATGTACGAGAGTGGCGGAGAAGAGCTATGAGAGGGCAAAGAGCAGCCTGCAGAGAGCCGAAACCGCCAGAGTGCCTCAGCCGGAGAAGGATCCGATCCTCTCCATCTGCCGGGTGGCCTGGAAGAGGATCGCCGGATGGTCAGGCCAGCAGAAAGAATAGCCTCTATCTCTGGCTCACAGCCCGCCATATCTCCGGACATGCTCCCAGGCCCGGTGCTCTGCCGGGAACATGTCCTCTCGAGTGTAGATGGAGCCGTCTTCCCTCCCGAATAGCTTTCTGTCCTCTCCCACCGGGCAGACCTTGATGCATATGCCGCAGGGGGAGATGCCCTTCTGGGCGAGCTCTGCGCTGTGGGCGGAGCATCTCTTCTTATTTGTCAAGCCCTGGGGGTAGTCCTCCCGGTCCAGCGCTGCTGCCGGGCACATCTTGACGCAGCGCATGCAGCGGGTGCACAGCCCCTCCTTCATAAGCGGATCGGCGGGAAGCTCCGCCGCGGTGAAGACCGAGCCGAAGCGCACCCGGGGCCCGTACTCTGGCGTCAGAAGCATGTTGTTTGTCCCGAAATTTCCCAGCCCCGCCAGATAGGCGGCATGGCGGTGGGAGAAGAAGGCCACCGGATTTTTTAGCAGCGCCTTGATGCCCATGTAGCCATCCCGGGGAACGAAGACCGAGGGGTAGCCTTTTTCATTCAGAAAATTGGAGAGGCGGTAGGTGTACTGGTCCAGGAGGGCGTTGACGGTATTGTACATCTCCCGATACCAGATGGAGGGAGAGCTCTCCAGCACGGGAAGGCTGACCGGCAGGCCGATGACTATCACCGAGCGGGCAGCTGGGAATATATTTTGGGGATAGAAGTCCTCCGGCATCCAGGGCTGAAAGGGCGGCTCTCTCCAGCGCCTCACATCGGCCACGCCCACGAGGGGTATCTCCATCCTTCTGCATCTCTTCTCCAGGGCCCGTCTCAGCTCCTCGCTCATATGAATGGATATTCCACTCCTGCAATTAAAGGCTCTGCATAGCCAAAATCCCTGTCGGGGCAGGATGAACTCCTCTGATGCCGTAGAGACTATCAAAAGAAAAATACTCTGTCCTGGATTCAAAGGCAAGTGTTATATAGTTTTTCATGCTTAATCATGATCGGGAACCGCGCTGGCGCAATTCGATATGCTGCCCTGATTAGAGCCCTCCCCTCCCTGATCAATGGAGAGAAAGCATAGCAGGAAAAGGCCCTCGCTGAGATTGGTGGTGATGATATTGACCCAGATGTATACAAACGAATTTGGCCTCCCTAAAGCCGATCCTGGAAGAATCGAATTGACAGCATCATGCGGCGCAATGGATCGAAGGGAATGCACCATGATGAAGCACATCCTCCTGGCCGAGATCCGAAGGTCCAATGCTCCCGACTGGGTGGCGGAAGAGGTGGAAAAAAAGCTGAATTGCCATTCCTGCCGGGCGCCGATGACGAAGATGAACTCGGGATCATGGCAGTGATCTCTCAGCAGAGCATGCCCGTTTTTTTGGTGCGACGCAGTAGTGTACAGCGTGGCTCAAAAAGCCATCCTGGATCTGAAGACCTATTTCTTAGGGCTTGCAAGCAAATTCTGAGGTGAATTATGAAGAACGCTGACAAAGAGAAGCTGGATGAGATAATAAAAAGGTATCAAGGAGAGGAGGGATTTTTGATCCAGCTTCTCCTGGATCTGCAAAATGAACTGCACTGGATATCCAAAGAGGTCATAAAAGAACTGTCTTTGAGGACGGGAATTCCGGTGAGCCGCATATTCAGGGTGGCCAGCTTCTATAAAGCCATGAGCCTAACACCTGTCGGCCGGCACAAGGTCTCCGTTTGCATGGGAACCGCCTGCCAGGTGCGCGGCGCTCAGAGGCTGCTGGATGCCACCGAGTCCCGGCTGGGCATCAAGGCAGGACAGACCACCAAGGATCTCAATTTCACTTTGAACCGGGTCAACTGCCTGGGATGCTGCGCCATAGGCCCGGTGATGGTGGCCGATGACACCTATCATGGCCGGGCGGACGCCTCCGCCGCAGAGAAAATACTAAAGCAGATTGCTGCCGATTGATCAATATCATTAAGTATGGTCAGCTCTATCCGCGTAACGGAACTGATCGGAGGGCAGAGCGGATGAGGCGGATTGGAGTGTAGGATGGCAAAACTCACATCGATGCGGGATCTGGCAGTCCTCAGAGATGAAATAAAGGCCAAAAAGGACAACAAAGCAAAAGAGGTGGCCATCTGCACCGGCACCGGCTGCCTGGGACTGGGTGCAGCCAAGGTCTATAAGGCCTTCCAGACCGAGATTCTAAATAGAGGTCTGCAAGGGGATATCCGGGTCAAGGAGACGGGATGTCCCGGATTCTGCCAGAGGGGAACCATAGCTGTTGTCACTCCTCCCGGCGTCTATTACCTGGGAGTGCAGCCATCCGATGTGGTGGAGATCATAGAGGAGACTCTTCTTTCCGGCAGGCTGGTGGACAGGCTTCTTTACACCGATCCACTGACCGGCCAGAAGGCGATACTTGAGGATGAGATCCCCTTTTATCGCCACCAGAGCAGGCTTTTAATTAAAAATAATATAAAAATAGATCCAAAAAATATATCTGACTATATCAAGCTGGGTGGCTACCAGGCCCTGGCCAGGGTCCTGTCCGGCATGACTCCCCAGCAGGTGATAGATGAGATCAAGAGATCGGGGCTGCGGGGGCGGGGTGGAGGCGGATTTCCCACCGGCCAGAAATGGCAGTCTACCAGAGATGCCCCCGGTCCGATCAAGTATGTCATAGTCAATTGCGATGAAGGCGATCCGGGGGCCTTTATGGACCGGGCGCTGATGGAGGGCAATCCTCACAGCGTTTTAGAGGGCTTGATCATCGGGGCCTATGCCGTGGGCGCTAGTAAGGGCTTCATCTATGTGCGCATGGAGTATCCTCTGGCGGTGGAAAATGCCAGGCACGCCCTGAGCCAGGCAAAAGAGCTGGGGCTCCTGGGAGAGAACATCCTGGGCAGCGGATTTGATTTCGATGTGTCAGTTCATAGGGGCGCAGGAGCCTTTGTATCTGGAGAGTCCACCGCCCTGATGAACGCCCTGGAGGGAAAGGTGGGCGAGCCCAGGCCCAAGTACCTCCATACCTCAGAATGCGGTGTCTGGAACCGGCCCAGCCTGCTCAACAATGTGGAGACCTGGGCTAATGTCCCTCTAATCATCAACCGGGGAAGCGCCTGGTTTTCATCTCTTGGTACAGAGAGGAGCAAAGGCACCAAGATCTTCTCTTTGGTGGGCAAGGTCAATCAGACCGGACTGGTAGAAGTGCCCATGGGCATGAGCCTGGCGGATATCATCTATAAAATAGGGGGCGGCATTCCGGAGGGCAAGAAACTGAAGGGGGTGCAGACCGGCGGGCCTTCAGGAGGGATAATTCCGGAGCGGCTCTTGGATACTCCGGTTGACTTCGAGGAGCTGACCCGTCTCGGCTCCATGATGGGCTCGGGCAGTATCATCGTTATAGACGAAGACACCTGCGCTGTGGACCTGGCCCGCTACTTCGTGGACTTTCTCTGCGATGAGTCCTGCGGCAAGTGCCTGCCCTGCCGGGAGGGGCTGAAAAGGATGCGGGAGATATTAAATCGCATTGTCTCCGGCAAAGGCGAGGAGGGCGATCTAGAGGTCCTGCGAGAGACGGCTGCTCTGATGAAAGATGCCTCGCTCTGCGCTCTGGGCCGGACAGCAGTAAATCCGGTACTGAGCACCATGACCTATTTTCCGGAGGAGTATGCCGCCCATATCCGCCAGAAGCGCTGTCCTTCTCTATCCTGCAAGCCCCTTGTATCCTATAGCATCCAGCCGGAGAAATGCCTCGGATGCGGCCAGTGCCTGAAAAACTGTCCCAGCAAAGCCATATCGGAGATGGGAGATGTTTGCGTCATCGATCAATCCCTCTGCAGCAGATGCGGCATTTGCTTTGATGTCTGTCCACCCAAGGCCAGGGCAGTCAAGAAGGCCTCACGGGGGGATGGGGCGAGATGACCGTCTTCAAGATCAGGATCAACGGCCGGGAGCAGGAGGTGAAAGCAAAGGAGGGAAGCGTTCCCACCATACTGGATGCGGCAAAGCAATTCGGAATCGCCATCCCTACGCTCTGCCATCATCCCGCTCTTGAGCCTTATGGCTCCTGTCGGCTGTGCGCCGTAGAGGTGGAGAAGAAGGGCAGAAAGAGGTTTGTCACCGCCTGCAACTATCCTCTGGAGGAGGGTCTTGTGGTGGAAACCGGCTCAGAGGGGGTGTTAGCCATCAGGAGGATGATCCTGGAGCTACTGGCGGCCCGCTGCCCCGGCGAGAGGCGCATTCAGGATCTGGCCCTCGAGTATGGTGTGACCAGGCCCCGTTTTCTTCTGGAGGATGAGAGCTGCATACTCTGCGGGCTGTGCCATCGGGTATGCGGTGAGCTGGTGGGCGTATCGGCCATCAATGCCCAAAATCGCGGCGTCTTGAGAGATGTGGACACCCCCTATGGCCAGCTTTCTGAGGACTGCATAGCCTGTGGGGCCTGTGCTCTGGTCTGTCCCACCAGCTCGGCCAGGAGGAGGGAGAATATCTATCCCCTCCTTGCCTCCGATATCAGTGAGCTTGAATCCGAGTTCCTCGATGGCACGATTGATGGCGATCTAGGCATTTTCAGGCGGATGTTTGCCGGCAGGAGCGCAATCGAGGGGCAGGATGGGGGTATGGTTACGGCAATTCTTCTTCGGGGGATGGAAGTGGGCCTGTTGGATGCGGCGGTAGTGGCGTCCCGTGACGAGATATATGGTGCGACGGCAATCCTGGCCGAGGATGCCGATTCCGTAATAGAGGCCAGGGGGACCAAGTATGTTCGCATCTCAGTTATCCCTCCACTTATAGAGGCCCTGCACAAGGGCAGGAAAAAGGTGGCCGTGGTGGGCACACCCTGCCAGATCCGGGTGGTGAGGTGCCTGCAGAAGGCAGGCTATTTCGCTCGCCGGTTTCCGGATGCGGAGATCTATCTAATCGGCCTGTTCTGCTTTGAGAGCTTTGACTATGGCCGGCTGAAAAGCCACATCGCCGGCCTTTTCGGCCTGGATCTGGATAAAGCAGATAAGGTCCAGATTGCCAGAGGGAAGTTTTTCGTCCAGGCAGAAGGGCGGGAGCACTCCTGCCGGGTCGGCGAGCTGCATGAGCTGGTCCGGGAGGGCTGCGACTACTGCGGCGACCTGGTGAGCCGGCTGGCGGACGTCTCCATAGGCTCTGTCGGCAGCCCTGAGGGCTTCTCCACGGTGATCGTCCGGTCGCTCTTGGGGGAAAGGCTGCTGGAGGGGCTGGCATTTGAAAGCCAAGAGATCCGCCGGGAGGATGTAGCCAGGCTGGCAGCAATGAAGAAAAAGAATGCTGAGACGAATTTTGCCCCCATCCTGGCCGGACGAGAAGATAAATCAGGGGCGGAAGGAATTCGCGGCGCTGCGCCTAGATCTATCTGCCGGCAGGAGCATTGAGGAGCTCAAGAGCCATCTCTGCAATATAGCTGGCTGACTCTTCCGGACTCATGCTGGTCGTATCCACCTCTATCTCCGGAGCGAGCGGCTCCTCGTAGGCCACATTGACCCCCGGCACAGGGGCTTTTTCTGTCCCGGCTTTTTTGTAGATGGCCTTGGGAGAGAACTCTGCGTTTCTTGCCGCCTCCCTTTCCATGCAGACCGGCAGTGGAGCCCGGATATGGACCTCGGCAAAGTGGGGGACCAGCCGGCGGGCCAGATCCCGGTAGCGCCTGCGGTTGGCGGTGGCATCGATGATCACATTGACCCCCGCATCCGCCAGGAGATAGCCCATATAGGCCAGGCTGGCATAGACGATATCCCTCTCCTCCTCGGTGTAGCGGGGCACTGGGGTGATCGCTCTTCTGATCTCATCCAGTTGCAGAATCTTGACTGCGATGCCCTTCTCCTGGAGCCGCGACCTAACTTTCTTCGCGATAGTAGTCTTCCCGCAGCCCGGAAGGCCTGTCAGCCACATGACCCATGCCATAATGAGTAGCAGAGACGAGCCCATGGTTAAAAAGCATTTCTTAAGTGGCTTTCTGGGTAACCGGAAGATGAAATGGAAAATCGGAGACGCAAAAGAGAAAAAAGAAAACAGGGTGAAGAAGAGCCTATCCGAAGAGAGCCCCCAGGCCCTCAACGCCGCTCTCCTCAGCTGCCTCCTTGTCCTCCTCCTTCTCCTCTTCCTTGGCTGCGGCCTTGGCGGCGGGAGCGGCGGCAGCTGCCGGAGCTGCGGCTGCGGCAGCCACGGGCACGGCTGCTGCCTGGGAGAGAACTGTGGCGATGTCCACGCCTTCCAGAGCGGCAACCAGGGCCTTGATCCTGACCTCGTCGGCAGCCACACCGGATGCCTCGACGACCTTCTTTATTCCATCCTCGTTAACATCTTTGCCTGCGCTGTGAAGCAGCAGAGCAGCATATACATATT
>JAGOLL010000122.1 GCA_017994055.1 Methanothrix sp. | reverse complement strand
GGAGAGTAAGCCCCCTTCTGTTCTTTGGCGGCATTCAGCTTAGCGCCATACCCGAGCTCGGCTGGACGGCCGCGTTCTCAGCTCTATTTTGGCTTGCACCCACAGGGTTTCGCCGTTTCATCCGCCTCCCGCGCGACCTCAGCCTTGCGGCATCATCGCTTTGACGCGGTGCGGTCTCGTTTCTGTGCCAGAGCCAGAGCTCTCGCCCTACATCCCTAGGGAATGTCTGTGTGTCCAGTGGTGGGGGGACTTTCCACACCGGCCATATCCGGCCAGCGGCAGCCGCCCTTCCTCTCTCGCTGGATGAGACTCTCCTGCCGCAGCTTATAATCTCTTCGGCTTGGCCTCGCGGGCAAGTCTTTATGCCAGAACAGGACAAACCTTCTCTTGCAATGGCCCGAGATCAAAAAGACCACTACTATCGCAAAGCCAAGGAGGAGGGCTACAGGGCCCGCTCCGCCTACAAGCTGCTGCAGATAAATGAAAAATTCCATGTTATAAAACGAGGCGACAGCGTGGTGGATCTGGGAGCAGCACCGGGAGGCTGGCTTCAGGTGGCAGCCAAGCTCTCGGGCGGCAAGATCGTGGGAGTGGACCTGGAGGGGATAGCTCCCATACCCGGAGCAATCACATTTCAGGCAGATATCACCCATGATAGCACCATCGAAAGGGTGAAAGAGGCCCTGGGCGGGGAGGCAGATGTGGTATTATGCGATGCTGCGCCCAATCTCACCGGGGCCTGGGACATGGACCACGCTGTCTCCGTGGACCTAGCCCGCTCAGCCCTGCGGGCAGCTAAAAAGCTCCTCCGGCCACGGGGCAACTTCGTGGTCAAGGTCTTCCAGGGCGATCTCTTCCAGGACTTCTTGAATGAGGTCCGGCGGGAGTTCTCCTCCGTCCAGGCCCACTCGCCGCCCGCTTCCAGAAAGGAGAGCGCTGAGACCTATATCGTGGCCAAGAAGCTGCTCACCGCACCGGTCCGAAAGGGGGACATGCTGGATGTGACAATCGAGTCCACCGGCAGGTCGGGAGACGGGGTGGCCATGGTGGAGGGCTTTGCCGTTATTGTGCGAGGCTCGCGCGAAGGGGAGAAGTTGCGGGTGAAGATCGATGCAGTCAAGCCCAACTTTGCCTTTGCCGATATCCTGGAGAGAAAGAATTAATAACCTGCCCAAGAAAAGTGAAAGGAAGGGCGATTCTATGGAAGACAATGCAGTGATTTTCATCGGCGACAAGCCGGTCATGAACTATGTTCTCGCCGTGATGACCCAGTTCAATAAGCCTGTTTCTACAGTGACGCTCAAGGCTAGAGGCCGAGCCATCTCCCGGGCGGTGGATGCAGCAGAGATCACCAGAAACAGATTCATGCCCAATGTCACAGTCAAGAACATCACCATTGGCACGGAGTCCATAGAGAGCGAGGACGGAAAGGCGGTCAATGTTTCCTCCATGGAGATACTTCTGGCCAAGGAATGAATTTAAAATATCATCTGCATTTAAATCAATAATTTTTTATTATATCCTCTCCTTTCATCCAGACGGTTTATTTTCTCTCCGCCTGGCAGACATATTAATAGACGGCATCTCTATTGCTCTGCCAATGGCGGAAGAGTCCTCAGGTTTGCGGGTCCGGAGAGAATACGGGGAGCGGATGCGAAAGGCTCTGGTCGAGAGCGGTCTTTTGGATCGCAGCCGGAAGATCCGGGCAGATGAAACCCATGTCTATTTGCCGATCCTTGAAATGGACGCCGCCAGCAGGACTAAACTTGAACAGATCGCCGCCTTTGAGCCGGTACAGATCGATTTTCCGCCAGAGGAGAGGCCGGCCACGCCAGAGGACATCCTGGGCTATCGACCCAGCTTTGAGGTGGTGGGAGATATCGCCCTGGTGGAGGAGGTCGATGCTGAAGCAGTGGCCGCGGCCATAATGGCCACCAGCAAGGGGATCAAAGCGGTCATAGCTCCCATTTCAGAGGTGGAGGGGGAGTTTCGCACCCGACGATTCCGGCATATAGCCGGCGAGGCCCGTACCACCACCATTCACAAGGAGCACGGCCTGCGCTATAGGGTGGACCTGGGGGGTGCTTATTTCACCGAGCGGCTGGGCACGGAGAGGCTGCGAGTGGCAAGGCAGGTCCGGTCGGGAGATTTCGTCCTGGATATGTTCGCCGGTGTGGGGCCGTTCTCCCTGCTTTTGGCCAAAAAGGGGGCCCAGGTGGTGGCCATGGACAAGAACCCCCTGGCGATAAGATGCCTGCAAGAGAATGCCCTTCTTAATAAAATCCAAAATATTGAGATCCTGGAGGGAGACGCCGCCGAGCTGGCGCTTGGCTACGAAGGCCAGGCCGATCATGTGATTATGAACCTTCCCCACAGCGCCTCATCCTTCCTTGTCCCGGCTATGCGGGCGGCGAAATCGGGCGGGGTGGTGCATTACTATTGCATTGCTCCGGAGGACGATCTTTACAGGGACGAGGCCCTGATAAGAAAGGCAGCAGAGAGCCTGGGGGCGGAGACGGAGATGCTCTACCGGGGGATAGTGAGGAGCTATGCGCCGCGGCGGCACAATGTGGTCATGGACATTCAGGTGAGAGGGCAGATTTGAGGTTTGTAGGATGGGAGAAGAGAGACGCTTGTCAATGGTTGCTGAACTGATCCGCGATCATATACACCTGGAGGGAATCGATCAGTATTTGAAGAGCACCGGCATCAAGGAGAGCGACTTCGTCCCGATAAAGCCTGCTGATTTTTCCGGAGAGATCTTTGCCGTGGACGGCTCCAATGCCGCCCTCTGCGGCTGGATGACGGCAAGGGTGAACCT
>JAGOLL010000006.1 GCA_017994055.1 Methanothrix sp. | reverse complement strand
ATAGCCCGGCAGGAGGACTCCATTTTCAGTCAGGAAATTCTTTCCTGCCAGAAATCTCAGCACCAGGCCGAAAATGACCACTGCTAGAAGCTCTAAAGGCTCGCTCCTCTTCCCCTTATCCATGGCTTTCGATAAAGAGATTCATCATATAAAAGACTGGCTCCTTTTGGATGGCGCAATGCCTTTAGAAGATCTCCTCACCGCGGTCCGGGGAAGCATCCCCAGCTCCGGCCAGGCTCTAAAAATCAAATAGGGACTTCTGTTTGGCCGGTTTGCCTGATGCCGGGCCGAAGGAGAAAAGGCTGCTCTGACCCCGACCTGCGCAAAGCCGGTCCCTTCCCACGCCGAAGCTCTCGAAGATACGCAGTACCGGTGGCAGTATCTGCTTTTCCACATAGTAATCCGTATCCAGAGGCATATTCCTCTCCAGAGCATAAGCCGGATCCTCGGCCCGGTTTACGAAAAGCTCACGGTTCTTCTTGCCCCTCTTTCCCTGAACAATAACGAAAGGAACCCTGTCTCCCACGCCCGGAACGCTGCCGCCCCGCTCTCTGATCTTCTCCACCAGTTGAATATGAGGCTGTTTGTTCTTGTAGGAGCCTGAGCTTTTGGTGTAGCGGCGGGTTAGGGTCAGCTCCTGGAGAATCTCCGGATCACTGGCCAGATCCAGGTTCTTGAGCCGGAGCACTACCGTTCGTACATGCTCCACTGCCTCGTCCACCTTTCCCTCTTTGAGCACCAACTCCAGACAGGTCTTGAGAGTCTTGGAGGTAAGGTCGCACCAATCCCGGCGCACGGTCTCCATGCCCCGAACTTTAATCCGATCCTTCCACCCTTCTCCCACAGGCTCGAAGACCCAGAGTGCATAGCGCTTTTTGGCCAGGAATATGCCCCGCCGGGCGAAGGCCTCGAAGACAAGCTCCATGGGCTCGGGAAGCGAGGAGGTCACCGTCTCGGCTATCTTTCTGCCGATCAGCTCGGCGTCTTGAAGAGATACTGCTCCGGTCCCCTCTGCGGCTGCCAGCAGCCGCACAAAGACGCTGTCCGTATCCCCATAGACCACTGAGAGGGCAAAGCACCTCTCCGCTGCTTTGCCGAAGGGAAGGGCATCCTTGAAGATCACCTCTCCATCCATGACATAGACCGAGCCGATATCATCTATGATCTTCTTGGTACGCAGGATGTTCTCCCTTCCGAAGGAGGTGACGGCATTGGCAAGTGCCAGGCTGTAGAGCCGGGCTCGAGCATAGCCAGAGTAGCCGTAAAAGCTGTTGAGCAGTATCTTCATTGCATATTGCTTGGCATCTAAAAATAGGCGCTCCTCATCGCCCGCCTTCTTCATCATCCTCTTGGTCTCCGTCCTCTGCTCCAGGAGCTCCCGCAACACGGCAGGCATGATTCCCGGCGAGACGGCAGCAGACACAAACCTGCCGCCGGATGGAGAGGTTATGATCCCCGCCACTTCATCCTGGCCCTGGGCAAGGGAGTCTGAGCGGTTCAGGACTGTGGAATAGCACAGGTTATGGGCCATCATAATAGTGGGATAGAGCGATTTGTAGTCCAGGATGACCACATCCTCCACCAGACCTTTCTCCGGCACCAGAACCGCTCCTCCCTTCAACTCTTCATTCTCCACGTATCTCTCCTCGGAGATTTCTGAATCGGGCTTGGGGGGCACCACCCTTCCATGCTCACGAAAGCGGCGCAGCAGCAGGCTCTCCACCATCCCCGACTGGCCGCCATTGACCACATCCTGCAGCAACGAGCCGCTGGCCCGGGAGAGGGCGATGAACTTATCCATCAGCCTCAGATCGAGGAGCATTCTCTGAGCCAGTACGGCATCCCTTCGGGAATAGCTGATGAAGCGGCGCAGCCCCTCTCCGCCTTCCTCCCAGAGCGACTCTATCTCCTTGGGATCCACATCACGCTTCTCCATTCCCAGAAGCTCGGAGGCGGCGTTCCTAAGGGTGTACTGCTTGAGACTGTAGGCGGAGCGGATGATGGGAAGCAGGTCGACCACCACCCGCCCGGTTATGGAGACATCGGTGCGGCTGACGATCTTTCTGATGTACCAGGAGCTGCCGTCCCGGCCCACCCGGGCCTCCATTCGGTTCTGCCTGGCCCTCTCGGCCAGATAGGGAAAATCGAATTCATTGGAGTTGTACCCGGCCAGGATATCGGGATTGTAGTTCCTGATAATAGAAAAAAAACGGGAGATCATATCGTACTCGTCGCTGCAGGAGAGGGTATCCTGTCGGGGGCATTCGATATTTTTTCCGACGAGCACCAGATCGGAGTGTCCCTGGTGAGGCGGATAGAAAGCCATGCTGATCAGTATCACCGGGGAGCTTTCAGGCCTGGGCATTTCTCCATGATCGGGCAGGCACTCGATATCAAAGCTCATAAAGCGCAGCGGTGCATTGGCCTCATTGTCCACTGCCTGCAGGGACCGCACATCCACCAGCGGGGAGCAAGAGGAAGACGCAGACGACATGCCCGCATCAGTGGCCCCTTGGCCTGCTATGCACTCCGGCAGCGGCGCATCCACCCAGCTCATTCCGCCTAGATCGCAGTCGATGAGGAATCTGTTCTTGAAGAGTATGTCCGTCTCGTAGACCGCCCGTACCCCTTCCACCTCTTTCGCTCTCTCCCTGAGGCTCCTGACCTCCTTGGGATCATGGGTGGTGATCTTGAGCATCTTCTTGGGAGTGGTCTGAAAGCCTATGGGCTCAAAGCGCTCCACCACCTCCACCTCCAGTCCCATGGCCTGCAGCTCGTGGGCAGCCTTCTCCAGAAGCCCTTGCTCCACCCGGACATAAAAATAGGGACGAAAGCCGGCCACCCGGCAGATTATGCTCTCGCCTTCCTTGGTGATGCCGAAGAGCTGCACCAGAGGACTCCTCTGGGAGTCGTAGGTGTAATTGGCATCCAGGATCTGGAAGATCATGGCTTGAGATTGAGATTTTCTCTTAAATAACTTGCCGGTTTCCTCTCCCGATTGTCCCCGGAGAAACTATTTATTTCCTGAGACCGGTAGAGATTCAAGCCGCAAAGGTGAAGAAGATGATACATCCCGACCGCATATTCTCCTTCAAGGAGCTGGATCGAGAAGAGGATCTGATAGAGGCTATGACCAATCACAAGTGGCCGATCTGCTATGGATTTTACTATGGAAATCTGCTTTATCTGGGCGATGGGGACAGCGAAGACCATCCCGAGTACGCGGTCATCACTGTGGACAGTACCGAGGGCCACCACGGAGTCCACGGCCGCGAGGTAGGAAGGATCAAGCCCTTGGGGATGCCGGCGACGGAGGTACAAAGATTCGTGGCTGATATGATCGCAGGACGCTATCAAAGTGATATTCCGGTCTACGTTCGTGCCGAGCCCATGTGGCATCACAGCTGCAGCTTCTGCCAGATGCAGGATGAATAGGCATTTTATTATTCATTTAGGATTGAATTGCTTTTGGACCGGCCAAGCCCAAAGGAGCGCCGTACGGATGCCGGACAAGATCTTAGAGCCCGAGGTTAAGAAGGGGGGAGTGAAAAGGCCAGAATTGCCTTAAATTTTTAATTGATTTCGGCTCCATAATTTATCCATTTTCCGGATCATTTAGCGGCAGTATCCAGACAATTTAGCGATGGATAGGATATGGCCTCAGGATTGAATACCACCAAAGCATGACCGCCAGGAGCCCAAAAGCTTTAATCATGGAAAATGGATTCTAGATCATGAAATTAATGAGTCATGTGAGGAGTGGACCGCATGCAACCTCTTATCCAGGTCTGATGGCTTTGATTTTGCTGACTATTTTTTCATCAATGCCACCCTGCTTGGCGGATAAAGATCTGACCGATAGCAGAACAGAGATTTCTGTTCCGGCAGCAGACAGATGTGATTGTTGCTTAAATGATTATGGCTTTGACCAGGAGAATTCCAGTATATGGATCAAGTCCAATTGGATGAATCATGATCCGATATACCTTAACGTATGGTCTTCTGATCCATGGCACAATAGAATCAAGGATGGAAATCTGTTATTGAATCTCGACGATTATACATGCCGCAACGATAAATCGCAATGTCAAGATAGGGACATTGCATCCGGTGAGTACTCTACAAGATGTGATCAGTACCGGTATGGAGACTATTCTGCCAGAATCCTGGCTGGAAAAGGTGAGGGCGTTGTCACTGGCATGTTCTTATTGGGCGGATCGGCCGGAAGTCAGGATGAGATAGATGTGGAGGTATTTGGCAAAAAAGCGGATGAGCCAGGAACGTGGGAGGTTCAAACCAACTATTATGTTAAGGGGAGCCAGGGGAACTGCGGCGAACCCTATGGAATACCTGAACCTTGTCATGTATCAGTAATTCCGATCGATTTTAATCCAACTGAATCGTATCATATTTATAATATTTCTTGGATAGGTGAAGGAGAGAATTGCAGCGCAATCAAATGGCATATAGACGGCAAGCTCAGGCGCCAGGTATGGCTTGACGCAAAAGGATATGTCCAGTCGGAAGTTTTTGATGAAAATGGAGAGACAATTGAAGTTGGCGATGCTTACAAGGGAAGCCTGCCTTCGAACCGGAGCAAGATTTTCTTGAGTTTATGGGCGGCACAAAATTGGGGCTTGGCTGGAGAATTCAATTATAGCAAAAAGGAGCCAATTTTCGCAAAATTTGATTGGATTAAATATCTGTCGCCTGATATAAGCTGATTCAATTTATTTTCATTATTTAAAAATATTTTTGTTAAGTAAATTTTTTTCATTATTTAACTTAAAGCTGATAAGCCTCTTTACCTTCCAAGGTGCAGAGCCTCAGCTCTCCAAGTATTCTCAAAGCCGGAACAATTGATATCTCGGTCATGGCGCACTTGAATGCCCGCAAAACAGGTTTCCTAACCAATTATATAATATAGCTTGACGCATTGCAGCGGGATGATGCTGAAAGAATGGATCTTTCACATTGCAGGGATGAATTTATATACCATAGAAATGTCCTAATTGCACCTATGCGAGAAGCCAGCATATATCTGATTGACCTCCAGACAATAATTGAAGAAAAATGAAGGGAAGATATTAAGATGGATTTATTTTATATCTCGCAAATTTTGTATGCCATAGCGAATATCAGCTATGACGCTTTGCTCATCAAGAAACCATCCTGCATCAAAAAGAGGGAGCCAGATGCCTATATATCAATAGCAGCTCTTATCTGCTTATACCATGAACCAATTAATATCATTAGAAATAATATAATTAGTTTATTAAATACGGATTATCCTAAGGATAAAGTAAGTATATATTTAATAGTGGAACAAGATGACGAATCGACTAGAATTAACGCCCAGGATTTGAGCAGGGAATTCGATAATGTACATGCCATAGTCGTGCCGCCAAACGGTGAAAAAGATTGGCCAGATGTAATCAAAAAATGGAATAAGAATGCCGGTTTTGATCTTCCTTTCGGGAAGGGTCGGGCTCTTTTATATGCATACTATTCGGATCTAAGCGATGTAAGAGATGCAGAAGCTATTTCTGTATTTGATGCAGAAGATATCGTTGATCCATCTCTATTTAAGTATGCCATAGCAGGCTTAGAGGATGGTTATGATATAATACAAGGAAAGATAAAATATCGCAATGGATCCAAGAGCCTTTTGACAGCTCTGGAGGCTTCGGAACCTGTGATATGGTCCAATCTTATATATCCGCATACTTCACATCCTGATGTGCCATTTCAAGTGCTGGGTCCTGCCTACTTTTTTAAAGCTAACTTGCCGGCGGATATTGGTGGATGGAGTCCATTTACTACATCAGAGGACGTTGACTTTGGATTTAAAGCATGGTCCTTGGGGAAGAAACTAGCATTACTGGACATTTATACTTCTGAACTTGGGGTTGAGTCAGTCAGCTCCTGGTTTAAGCAGAGAAGGAGGTGGGCCAGGGGACACCAAAAGGCTATGTCCAGCGAATATCTATCAGGAAATACTAAATTAATGACCGTGAAAAATAAATTGAACTTCTGGACTTACTCGCTCAATTCCCAATTGATGTCCATTATCAGCGTAATAGGCGTGCCGGCGGGAATATACCAATTGCTGCAGACTATTACAGGGAATGCCGAAAATCTAGGCATCATTATGGCAACTATTACCATCTTTAATCTTTTGCATTGGGTATATTGATCATTTTATCTTGTCAATTCAACGAAGAGAGTGTATGCATTCAACACCAAGAGAGAAGAACTACTATTCTACGCCCGCGTGAATCCCATAACCGCCCTATTCTACAGCATGTTATGGTTTGTACCTGTAATGCTTGCCATTTCAGACACCCTTGGAGGGAAGAATGTTGAATGGGAACATACCCCAAGGGAAGGTGAATTTGAATTTCAACTTCCCAGGCAAGAAAAGACATCTTAGAGCCTGAAGATAGGCACCAATATCATTGAAGCGATAAATCAAATTAATCTGCAATAGTTAATATATATCTAGGCATTTTAAGTGGAATTATATTCCAGGCAAAATCCGGCAAAGTAATGACTTTTATCCATTGGAAATGAGATCCGCCCATTGCCTATGAAGATTTCCTCACTCTGAGGCTCGAAATTAGCAGTATATCAAAATGAATTAGCAAGCAAATGTGAATCTTCCCATTTATCTCGGCAATTCAGGTATCTTTAATTCTGGACAGGGTTATATTGGCAGCATATCCAGCAAGAGTGTTCTCTGGATCCAACTCCAGCACCTTCTCAAAGGCCTCCAGAGCTTCTTTAAAGCGGTCTTGGGCGGCTAAGGCGAGCCCCCGATTGTAATGGGCATCCTTATTTCGGGCATCGATTGAAATTGCTCTCTCAAAGCTTTGCAGGGCTTGATCGGGCTTACCACTCCGGTTCTGGGCCATCCCGAGGCCGATCCAGGCTGAGGCATCCTCTTGATTGATATCGGCAGCCTTTCTAAAGGCCTGGGCCGATTGGCTGTACCGGCCCGATATGTAGTAAATCGCAGCTAGATTATGCCAGAGGTCGCCCACCGCAGGATCTATTCGGCAGGCTGCTTCCAGACTCTGAGCTGCTTCATCGTATTTGCCCATTTCCGCCAGAAGGCTTCCCAAATTGGAGAGGGCGGCATAACTCCGGGGATCGATGTCGATCAGCCTCTGGAAGCATTCCATGGCCGCAGAGAGGTTTTTTTGTGCTGACAGCGCCAGGCCCTTTCCCATAAGGGCCTCGCCGTTATGAGGATCGAGATCCAGGGCCCGGTCGAACAGGGGCAGGGAGAGATCATACTCCTGCATGGCACACAGTGCATTGCCCTGTCCGTTATAGCTTCGGATACTCCCTGGATCTGATGCCGCAGCCTGCCTGTAGTAGCGCAGGGATTGGCTGTAGTCACCCTCTGAATAATATATATCTGCAAGACCCAGAAGGGGCCTGCTACTGTTTGGCTGAAGAGAGAGAGCCCGGCTGTAGCTGACCTGGGATTGATTCAGATCGCCGCCGCAATAAAGCGCATCGCCCCGGCCGGTCCAGGCTAGAGAGCTGCTTGGCTCCAGCTTCAGGGCCCGGTTATAGTGCTGCAGAGATGCATTGCAGTCTCCAGCTGCATAACTCGCATCGCCCCGAGCCAGCCATGCTCTGCTGTTTTGAGGATCTATGGTCAGGGCCCGGTCAAGAAACGGAAGGGCCTCTTCTGGCCGCCCGCTTTCCAGGTAGGCATAAGATGCTCCCAGAAGGGCTCGCAGGTTGCCCGGTTCGGTCTGGAGAGACTTTTCGTAGGCTGTGATGGCACCGGAAGCATTATTTTCCGCCGCCAGGGCGTCACCTTTTCCCGCTAGAGCAGCGGAGTTCAAAGGATCCTCTGTCAGGGCCAGATCGTAGCCAGCCAGAGCCTCGCCGGTTCGATTTATCTGCAGAAGGATATCCGCTCTGCCAACCAATGCAGTGACGTTTTTTGGCTCCAGGGATAGAGCAGACTCAAAGCTCATTAAAGCAGCAGGAAGGTCCCGCAGCAGAAGAGCGCATCTCCCCCGTCCCAGCCATGCCCGCAGAAGATCCGGTTCTATTTCCAGGACCTGGGCATAAGAAAGACAGGAGCTGCTGTAGCTTCCCTGGGCATAAAAGGCATCGGCCCTTCCTAAAAGAGCCTGCGCATCAGATGGACTATGATTCAGCGCCTCATCGAAACACTCCAGGGCGAGAGGATACTCTTCCAGGGCTAAATGGACCAGACCCTTGCCCCTCCAGGCAGCAGCATCTTCCTCTTCCCTCTCCAGAAGAAAAGAGAAGCTCTGCATCGCCTTCTGGTACTCTTTCATCTTAAGGAGCAGCTCTCCCATGGCCAAAAGCACCTTGGTGTTGTTTTTATCCGCCGAGAGTGCCGCATCGTAGCTCTTCAGGGCTCCCTGGTAATTGCCATGCTCCTCTTGTGCCAGAGCCTTGTCCATCCATAGGGAGACATCCTCAGGAGCCTGAGCTAGGGCAGAGTCCAGGAAAAGTCCTGCCATCTTGTATCTGCCCATGGCCAGGAGGATGCGCCCTTTAAGAGCCTGAGCCTGAAGGCTGGACTGATTTATCTCTAAAGCCCGGTCAACGGCTGCGAGAGACTGGGAATCATTTCCCAGGGAGAAGAGGATCTCTGCCTTCTGCAGCCA
This sequence comes from Methanothrix sp., assembly GCA_017994055.1. Lineage (GTDB taxonomy): Archaea > Halobacteriota > Methanosarcinia > Methanotrichales > Methanotrichaceae > Methanothrix. Next base: position 46,379 of record JAGOLL010000006.1, on the reverse strand, counting down.
GGCATCTTCCCTTGACGGCTCTATCTCCAGCGAAGAATTGATGCTCTGCGGAGCCGGGGAGAGCGAGCCGCTCTCGAGATATTTCCCTGCCTGCTGAAGATAGCTGAAAGAATCAGGGTGCTCCGGAATCTCTTTCTGGCTGGAAGGCCTCTCTGATTGTTCTTTTCCGGCGAGAACTGCAGAGTCATTTCTCTCCGATCTGGGGGAGAGGGCTTCCAGAGCCTTTTGCTTTCCCTCCAGTGCCAAGGGCTCCTGAGAAGATAGGGCTAAAGCGGCCTCATAGCTCTCTGCCGCCAGGGCATACCGTCCCTCTTGATAAAGCAGGTCACCCTCCTGAATCAGAGCCTCAGTGCGAATTCGGGATGCTTCCTGGTTTTGAGGATCGAGGTTCTGGGCCTCCTGTAGCAGCTCCAGGGCCCGGGAGAGATTCCCAGCAGCAAGCTCTCTGCCGCCCAATTCGGTCAGCAGAATAGACTTGGCCACTCTCACATGAGCTGAAGACTGGCCCGAAGAGACTATCTGATCGTAGCAGGATAGGGCCTGTTCCATCTCACCCCTGCCTGCCAGAGCGGAGCATCTCATCTCCACAAATCGAACATCCCGGGGATCGATGGCCAGAGCCTGGATGCTGATGTTATAGGCCTCCCCAAAGCTGCCCCGATCAAGAGAGCGCTGGCCCTGGGCCAGAAGCACATTGAGCAGGCCATCCCGACCAGCCCGGACCAAGCCCTGGCTCTGGGCATTTTCGTACAGCCGCCTGGCATCGGTATAATTCTCTAGAGCCAAAGAGGCATTGCCCATCCCCAGCCAGGCTTGGGCCAGGCTCTCATTGAGTACGAGGGCCCGTTCATAGCTTTCCATGGCCTCGATCCATCTTCCTTCCAGCTCTTTGATTTTGCCCTCTTCAAGCCAGTAGTCGGGATTATCCTCCTCTTTGAGAGCGAAGCCAAGGCACATCTCTGCCATCTTGTAGCGGCCCAGCCGGGAGAGGGCTACGCCCTTGCCGGCCCAGGCGGAGGCGTTGCCTCCATCGATCTTCAGAGCCTGGTCAAAGAAATTAGCTGCCTCCCGATAGCTGCCGTTTTCCAGAGCGGAGTGGCCCTGCTCCAGCCATGAGCCCAGATCTTCTTGAGAGGCCGATGCAGCGACGATGAAGAGCAGGAAGCATACAATGATACAAAATAATGCTCGCAGAGGCAGAGTAGTAAGCAGGCCAGTCATTGACTGGAAGAGAGGTGATGATTAAGATATATTACCAGCGCTTTGCATATGCTAGAGGACGCAGTCCCCCGGGAAAGCTATGACGATGCCACCTCTACAGTATCTCCGTCCTTTAAATCCAGTGCCCGGCGTAGATTCACCGGAGATATGACCTCTATCAGCTCCGGGGGATGGCTGCTTTTCTCGGGACGGATTGCTGCGCCGTCCAGACCGTTGATTTGTATGCGATAGCATCGGCAGGCTCCAAAGCTCTCCTCCTTCTCCGAGAATCCCTGGATGAGGATGGCCGGGGCCGAGGCCGGGAAGGGCTCTTCCAGGAGCACATTGAGGGTGCCGGGAAAGGGGATGAAACCGAGGCGATCCAGGAATTGCTGGCGGTAGCCATCCCGGGAGAGGAAATATCCCGCTTGCCCCACTCCTGCTGTGACTTTTCCAAACATTGCTCTAACTGCTCCATTGAGTGGATCTATGGGATTTAGATTGCGGTCTGCATGAGTTAATAGAAGAATTGATAACCATAAAATGGAATTGAAAGCCAAAGGTGAGACGAACGAAGACGGGCAGAATTCTGGTCAAGATCAACCGCATATCCGCCTGGCTGCTCCTGATCCTCATGATCATATTCATCATCTCCGGCTATGCCTGGTGGAACATGACTCTGCTCCCCCTGCATCTTGCCAGGCGACTGCATACCGAGGCGGATCTGCTGCTGGTACTTTTCTTTCTGGTGCATGTTTTGATCAGCACTCGCTTCACCCTGGCCCGATGGAGAGTGGGACACAAGAGGCTGGTGGACCTGCTGCTTCTAGCCGCTGGCATGTCCTTCTTCGGACTGGTATTGAGCATTCGCTGAGGAGGAACGCACCGCAAGATTTATCTAACTTATTGTTAGTAACTTTAAGTTCGTCAAAGTGATGATCGAGTGATGATATTGGATCCGGTTGAACTTCTAGATATCCTGGGGAATGAGAACCGAAGGCGCATCCTTCAGCTCTTATCCTTTCGCCCCTTTTACTTCAATGAGATGGCCAAAAGGCTGGATGTGGGACCCAAGGCAATCATTGATCATCTGGAGATGCTGGAGCGGGCCGGCCTGGTGGAGTGCTACCAGGAGCAGGGAAGGCGGAAGTACTTCCGCATAAAAAGAAGGACGGTTCTGGAGGTGGCTCTATCGCCCCATTCCTACGGCGTCCGGGCTTATCTTTCAGAGGATACTCCGGGAGCAGAGGAACAGGATCCCGCCCAGGATCTGAAGAACCTGAAAGAGGAGCTTTCCAGACTGGAGATGAAGAGGCAGGAGCTGCGCCTCCTCCTAGAGCAGATAGAGGGCCGAGAGATGGAGATCAAGAGGAGAGCCTGCCAGGCAGCCCATAGCTATGCTCAAGACGAGCTGGAAGCGGAGATTCTCTCTGCTCTTTTATGCGGAGATGACAACTCATCCCGGCTGGCGGATAAGCTGGAGATGGCAGAGGCGGTAGTGGCAGACCGGCTGAGGCAGCTCAAAGAGCGAGGCGCAGTTCATATCGCAGACCAGAAATGGAGCATCAGATAGATGCGGCCCTATCATCTAACAAATCCAAATAAAGAGGCAAGAGATGACGAGCCCTGAGTTGGTCGATGAGGCACAGAAAGTCGGTTTTTCTGTTCAGTTGCGGATTGCCGAAGCTTATCACAAGGATGCAGGAAAGGGCGTGGCCAGAATTGGAGCGGCGGCAATGGCCTCCCTCTCCCTGGAGAACGGAGGCGTTGTGGAGATCCAAGGCAAGGAAAAGCTCTATGCCATAGCCTGGCCGGGCAATCCGGAGGATGCAGATGATCTGATTCGAATCGACGGAAACACCCGGGCCAACCTGGGAGTGGGCATAGACAGCAAGGTGACCGTCTCCCTGGCCCAGGCCAGGCCGGCCAGAAAGATAGTAGTCGCTCCCACCCGCCCCATCCGGCTCATGGGCGGTCCAGCCTATCTTTTGCGCATGCTGCAGGGCAGAGCGGTGGTCAAAGGAGAGATGCTGAGGGTGGAGATGATCAACAACAGCCTCAACCTTGCTGTGGTCAGCACCATGCCCGCCGGTGCGGTGCTGGTCACACCGGAGACCATAATCAGCATCACTCGTGAGACCCTGGAGGAGCTGGCGCTGCACGTGCGTGATATCTCCTATGAGGATATAGGCGGCCTGGCCAGGGAGATAAGAGAGATCAGGGAGATGATCGAGGTTCCCCTGCGCCATCCCGAGCTCTTCTCCCGGCTGGGCATCAATCCGCCCCGCGGCGTCCTTCTACACGGCCCTCCCGGCACGGGAAAGACTCTCATCGCTCGGGCGGTAGCCGGAGAGACCGATGCCAACTTCATATCCATATCCGGGCCGGAGATCGTATCCAAGTTTTACGGCGAGAGCGAGCAGAGGCTGCGCCAGATCTTCGACGAGGCGGCCAAGACCGCACCCTCCATCATATTCATAGACGAGATAGACTCCATCGCCCCCAAGAGAGAGGAGGTCTCAGGGGACCTGGAGAGAAGGGTGGTGGCGCAGCTGCTCTCCCTCATGGACGGGCTTTCCTCTCGGGGCGAGGTTATAGTCATCGCCGCCACCAACCGGCCTAATGCCCTGGATCCGGCTATCCGGCGGGGTGGGCGTTTCGACCGGGAGATAGAGATAGGCATTCCCAATAAGAATGGTCGGCTGGAGATCCTCTATGTCCATACCCGGGGCATGCCCCTGGATGATAATCTGGACCTTATGGAGGTGGCCAATGCCACGCACGGCTTTGTGGGAGCGGACCTTTATGCCCTCTGCAAAGAAGCGGCCATGCGCACTCTGGAGAGGGCTCTGCCGGATCTGGACATAAAAGAGGACATTCCGGCTGAGGTTGTGGAGGGGCTGCGGGTGACCAAAGAGGATTTCCTGCAGGCGATGAAGAAGATCGAGCCCTCGGCCATGAGAGAGGTCTTTGTGGAGGTGGCCGAGGTGCACTGGGATGAGGTGGGCGGCCTGGAGAGCGCCAAGCAGGCCCTTATCGAGGCGGTGGACTGGCCGCTCAGATATCCGGAGGCCTTCTCTGCCGTGGGGGTCCGGCCACCGCGGGGCATACTGCTCTATGGCCTGCCCGGCACCGGCAAGACCCTGCTGGTCCGGGCACTGGCCACTGAAAGCCATATCAACTTCATCAGCATCAAGGGGCCGGAGCTGCTGAGCAAGTGGGTAGGCGAGTCGGAGCGGGCGGTTCGGGAGGTATTCAGAAAGGCCCGCCAGGCAGCACCGGCGCTGATCTTCTTTGATGAAATAGATTCGCTGCTCCCCGGTCGGGGAAGCGGATCGGATTCCCATGCTACGGAGAGGGTGGTCAGCCAGTTTCTGACGGAGATGGACGGCCTGGTGCAGCTCAAAGATGTGGTGGTGGTGGCCGCCACCAACAGGCCGGACCTCCTGGACAGCTCCATGCTCCGGCCGGGAAGATTCGATCGTTTGATTTATATCCCCATGCCTGACATCAAAGCAAGGACGAGGATACTAGAGATCTTCCTCTCCCGGATGGCATGCTCCGCTGTCTCGCCACAGTGGCTGGCTGAACTGACCGAGGGCTTTTCCGGTGCCGACCTGGAGATGATCTGCCACGAAGCGGGAATGCTGGCTTTAAGAGAGCAGATCGTGCCGGATATGAGAAGAGAGGAATTGATATTGGACAGGATAGCCGTCACCCGCAAGCATTTCCAGGAGGCCCTGAAGCTGGTTCGGCCCCATCTATCCAAAGAGATAATGGAAGAGTATCAGAAGATGATCTGCGAGTTCAAAGCCTAGAGAGATGGCACCCAGAGGACCAGAGAAGTATGGATGCAAAGCACCAGATATATAGTCAAGAAGGATTTAAAGGAGATATGAGGGCAGAAAAATTGACCTCTGATGATGAGCCAACCGAGCTGCTGGGAGACATTGATTTCAAGGATACCAGCAGCATAACCGTACCCGAGAACCTGATAGATCAGGTTATCGGCCAAGACGAAGCTGTAGAGGTAATAAAGAAGGCAGCAAGTCAGAGAAGGCATGTCATGCTCATAGGCTCTCCCGGGACGGGCAAGTCCATGCTGGGCAAGGCCATGAGCGAGCTTCTTCCTGTGGAGGAGCTGCAGGATGTCCTGGTTTATGCCAATCCAGAGGACAACAACACCCCACGCATCAGGGTGGTGCCTGCCGGGCGGGGCAAGCAGATAGTCGAGGCCCAGAAGATGGAGGCCAGAAAGAAGGTTCAAACCCGCAATATGTTCCTCATGCTCATAGTTATGGCCCTGATAGTCTATTCCTATTACACTGGCCAGCTTCTCTTTGGGGTCATAGCCGCGGCGCTCATCTTCCTATCGCTGCGCTATATGCTCCCCAAAGAGGATGCCATGGTCCCCAAGCTCCTGGTGGACAACAACAGCAAGAAGAAGGCACCCTATGTTGATGCCACCGGTGCTCATGCCGGGGCTCTGCTGGGTGATGTTCGCCATGATCCCTTCCAGTCGGGAGGGCTGGAGACGCCGTCCCACGAGCGGGTGGAGTGCGGCTCCATTCATAAGGCCCACCGGGGGGTTCTATTCATAGACGAGGTCAACACCCTGAGACCGGAGTCGCAGCAGAGCCTGCTCACCGCTCTGCAGGAAGGGGAGTATCCCATTACCGGCCAGAGCGAGAGAAGTTCCGGGGCTCTAGTCAGAACCGAGCCTGTACCCTGCAATTTCATCATGATTGCTGCCGGTAACCTGGATGCGGTACAGGGAATGCACCCAGCTCTCCGCTCCCGCATCAAGGGCTATGGCTATGAGGTCTATATGAGAGACAGCATAGACGATACCCTGGAGAACAGAAACAAGCTTATCCGCTTTGTGGCCCAGGAGATCGTCCGGGACGGCAAGATCCCCCATTTTACCCGCGATGCCGTGGCTGAGGTCATGCGGGAGGCCAAGAGGCGATCCGGCAGAAAGGGCCATCTTACCCTTATGCTGCGTGATCTGGGCGGGCTTATCCGGGTGGCGGGAGACATAGCCCGATCCAACGGAGCCAGCTTGACCGAGACGGATCACGTGATCCAGGCCAAGAAGATGGCCCGGTCGGTGGAGCAGCAGCTCGCCGACAGGTACATGGAGCGGCGCAAGGACTACAGCATGTTCCACTCCTCGGGAGATGAGGTGGGAAGGGTCAACGGCCTGGCGGTGATGGGCGACTCGGGAATAGTGCTGCCCATAATGGCCGAGATCACCCCGGCCCAGTCCAAGGAGGAGGGCAAGATCATCGCCACGGGCAAGCTGCAGGAGATCGCCCGGGAGGCGGTGACCAATGTCTCCGTATTGATCAAGAAATTCCTGGGCGAGGACATCACCAAGAAGGATGTGCATATTCAGTTCATAGGCACTTACGAGGGCGTGGAAGGGGACAGCGCCTCCATATCCATTGCCACTGCGGTAATATCGGCACTGGAAGGGGTACCGGTCAAGCAGACCGTGGCCATGACCGGCTCGCTCTCGGTGCGGGGTGATGTCATGCCCGTGGGAGGCGTGACCCAGAAGATCGAGGCTGCGGCCCAGGCGGGCATCAAGACGGTGCTCATACCCAAGTCCAACATGGGCGATGTCCTGATAGACGAGGCCTTCAGGGGCATGATTGAGATCATTCCCGTCTCCAACATCAGCGAGGTCTTTGAGTATGCCATGATGGGCGGACAGAGAAACCGACTGATTGAGAAGCTGAAGAGGTTTGCTACGGAAAAGAAGATCGGCATCAGCCTGCCGGAGAGCATTCCCACTCCTTCCAGGAGCATTTAGGAGAATGGCAGAGGCAGAGTTTTATGATATCCGGGTCCTGCGGGGCAGCAGGACCAGGATAGTTCTGGATAACGGCAAGCTGGAGGAGATCTCCCAGGCTCCCTTTCAGGGTGCCGCAGTGAGGGCTCTTTTCGGCGGGGCCTGGGGATTTGTGACCACGGATGCCGTGGATGACCTGGGGCCGGAGATCGAGTCGGCCCGGAGTATGGCCAGAAAGATCGATCGGCAGGAGGATCTTCACCTTGCTCCGGCTATGCCGGGAAAGAGCCTGGCCGTGCCGGTAAAAAAGGACCCCAGGGACCTCTCTTTGGAGGAGAAGGTGGCTCTCTTGCGGGAGATTGAGGGCGCGGCAAAGGTTGCAGGCGTCTCATCCACCCAGGCGGTTTATATGGAGTCCGATCTGGCCCTTCATTATCAGAGTTCCGAGGGCCTGGACCTGGAGTCGAAGATGACCCGCATGGGCTTTTACATCACCGCCGTGGCTCATAGGAACGGCATCTATCAGACCGACGGGGAGGGGCGCTCCGGGGTGGGCGGCCTGGAGGTCTTAGAAAGGCATGATCCGGTTGCGCTGGCCAGAGAGGTGGGCCAGACAGCGGTAGCCCTGCTGGATGCCGCCGTGCCCAAGGGCGGGACCTACCCTGTGGTTTTGGATCAGGAGCTGGCCGGGGTATTTGTGCATGAGGCGGTGGGTCATGCCACGGAGGCAGATATCGTTCTGGAGGGCGACTCCTGCCTGGAGGGCAAACTCGGAGAGCAAATCGGCTCGGAGCTGGTTACCGTCAAGGACGATCCCAGCCTGATGCAGAACGGCTACTACCCCTTCGACGATGAGGGCAGCTTGGCCCAGGAGAGCGTCCTGGTGGAAAAGGGCATTCTGCGCTCCTATCTCAACTCCCGGGAAACGGCAGCCCGTTTGGGCGGCACGCCCAGAAATGCCCGCTCCGACGGCCTGGACCGGCCCGTGGTCAGGATGAGCAACACCTATATCGCCAACGGTGAATGGAAGCTGGAGGAGATCCTGGAAGAATTAGGAGACGGGGTCTATCTGGCTGGCAGCCGGGGCGGCCAGGTGAGCACAGGGGAGGGCGTATTCCAGTTCAATGCCAAGAGGGGCTACCTGGTGAAAAACGGCGAAAAGAAGGGGCTATTGCGGGATGTGTCCCTATCCGGGAAGATCCTGGAGACATTGATGCATGTCAAAGCTGTGGGCAATGACCTCAAGTTCAACAGCGGCCGCTGCGGCAAGGCGGGGCAGCTCGTGCCCGTGAGCGACGGATCGCCGCACCTGCTGGTGGGAGAGGCGACGGTGGGCGGGGCGGGATAGGCTGCCGGGATCTGTAAAACCCATCTTTTTTCAGGACTTTTTAAAATGGCGCTGGATTTCACAATTTTGAATTGAAGTCCTTGCAGCAAAGGTTTATCTTTTCAGATAGTCGATTAACAGATGCTTCCTTATTAAGGAGATGACTGTGATGGACCCCATAAGCATAGCAGGTCTTGCCAGCCTTGCCGCTCCCTATGTGGCAAAAGGCCTTGATGCCCTCTCCAAGAGCGCCGGAGAAAAGATTGGAGGAGTTATCGGCGATCTTTGCCAGTCTGTTGCGGACAAGTTCAAAGGCGATTCTTATGCCGAGCAGACCCTGGCAAGGGCCAAAGAGATTCCGGATTCTGAGGAGAGGCAGGGGGCGCTAAAGAGCGTTCTGGCAGAGAAGATGAAGGCGGACCCGGATTTCGCTGAAAAGGTGAAGAAACTGGTGGATGAAGCCGGGAAAGCCCAGGCAGGGATGGTTTTTGACCAGAGAGGCCAGACGGTCCAGGGGCCTCAAACCAACATAGGCGAGGCGAATGCGCCAGTCTTCTCCGGAAACATCGGGACAGTAAACTTTGGCGAGGGCGGACGCGGGAAGAGCCAATGACTGAAGGAAGAGGCTTCGATCAGCGGGATCAGGAAGTACAGGGCCCGCAAACTAATATTGTGAATGCAAGTTCTCCGGTTTTTCCGGGAAATGTCGGAACCGTTAATATCGGCTCACATGAAAAACTTCCAATTCCCCGCCAGATTCCCCTGCCTCCTCTGGATTTCACTGGTAGAGACGAAGAGCTGGATGAGCTGCTAGGCATTTTCCAGCACGACTCAGTCATCATCGGCCTGCGGGGCCTAGGTGGTGTTGGAAAGACTGCTCTGGCCTTTGCCTTAGGGGAAAGGCTCAAGGATCGTTTTCCAGACGGCCAGCTATTTGTCAATATGCAGGGCGCCAGCTCACGGCCTTTGACAGATATGGATGCCATGGCCTAGGTTATTCGCTCTTATGCTCCGGCTCTCCGTCTGCCCGAGAACGAGGCAGAGCTTGCCAACCTCTATCGCTCCGTGCTAGCTGGCAAACGCGCTCTCTTGCTGCTCGATAATGTCCTTAATGATGGCCAGATACGGTCGCTCCTGCCTCCATCAAAGTGTAGTTTGATCGTCACATCACGACGAAAATTCACGCTGCCAGGCATGAGCCTCAAAGATCTCGAGGTCTTGAAGCTGGATAAGGCCGTAGAACTGCTGCAAAATACAGCAGGATGGGATTCCTCTGGTGGGAAGACTCCGAAAAAGGAGGCGTGGGAGGATATGGCCCGCCTGTGCGGCTGCCTGCCAGTGGCTCTGCGAGCGGCGGGCAGCTTTTTAGCCAACACACCCGACTCAAGCCCGGAGCAATATGCCAGGGAGTTGCAGGATGAAAAGCAGAGGCTGAAACGAATAGGCAAGGAGGGAGTGGAAGAGGACCTGGATCTGAAATTGAGCCTGAGCTATCGGCGTCTCGAACCTGATGCGGCGATGGTTTTTAGAGAATTATCGGTCTTTCCTTTTGATTTTGATGCCAATGCCGAGGAGACTGTCTGCCAAGATGAGGGCCATAGTCATTTGATTGAACTGGTGCGCTGGAGCCTAGTAGAATATCAGAGACAGGAGCCCGAGAGTGAAGGAAGATATCACCAACACGATCTGGTGCGTCTGTTTGCTGCGGGGAGACTGGAGGAAGGGAGCGAGATTGCCAGGAATGATGCTCGAAAGCGCCACGCAGAGCACTACAAAGAGCTATTATCCGAAGCCGATGCACTCTATCTAAAAGGAGGCCTCAGCATTCAGTCGGCCCTGGCGCTCTTTGACCGCGAGGAGGCAAATATACTGGCTGGCTGGGCCTGGATGGAAAAAATATATTTGAAAAATCAAATGGTTGCTGGCCTTTGTAGCGACTATCCTGCAGCAGGAATTCACATTCTGGCCCTTCGACAACATCCAAAAGAACGGCTTCGATGGTCGAAAATAGGCTTAGAAATATCACGTCAGCGAGATAATCCCAGACTCGAGGGTGTTCATCTAGGAATTCTTGGTAGAGCTTACGCGGATCTAGGTGAAATGCGGAAAGCCGTTGAATATTTGGAGAAGTCTCTTGCCATACATCGACAGAACCGAGATCGTGAAACTGAAGGATCAACTCTAGGTAGTCTTGGGCAAGTTTATGCTGCCTTGGGCGAGAGCTATAAGTCCATTGAATTAGGGCGACAAGCATTGGCAATTCATCGAGAGATGGGGGACCGAAGGGGCGAAGGCAACGCTCTTGGAAATTTAGGTGGTGCATACTTAAAATTAGGTGATACTCGTCAAGCTATTGAATATCTAAAAGAAGCATTGGCAATTCATCGAGAGATGGGGGACCGAAGGGGCGAAGCCAATACTCTTGGCAATTTAGGTGGAGCATACTCAAAATTAGGCGATACTCGTCAAGCTATTGAATTTATCAAAGAAGCATTAGCAATTCATCGAGAGATGGGAGGCCGAAGGGGCGAAGCCAATACTCTTGGAAATTTAGGTGGAGCATACTCAAAATTAGGTGAGACTCGTCAAGCTATAGAATATCTCAAAGAAGCATTAGCAATTCATCGAGAGATGGGGGACCAAAGGGGCGAAGCCAATACTCTTGGCAATTTAGGTGGAGCATACTCAAAATTAGGCGATACTCGTCAAGCTATTGAATTTATCCAAGAAGCACTGGCAATTCATCGAGAGATAAGTGATCGAAGAGGTGAAGCTAACACCCTTGGCAATTTAGGTGGGGCATACTCAAAATTAGGTGATACTCGTCAAGCTATTGAATATCTCAAAGAAGCACTGGCAATTCATCGAGAGATAGGTGATCGAAGGGGTGAGGCTAGCACCCTTGGCAATTTAGGTGGAGCATACTCAAGTAGGGGCGATATTCATCAAGCGATAGAGTTTAGCAAAGAAGCATTAGCAATTCATCGAGAAATAGGTGATCGACGGGGGGAATCAATTAGCCTCGCCAATTTGGCTGGAGCCTACTCAAAATTAGGTGATGTGCAGCTTGGTATCGATTATTATGAGCGATCTTTGGCAATCAACGAAGAGATAGGAGATCTTAGAGGTGAAGCAAAAAATTTTGATACTTTGAGCGGAGCATATCTAAATTCTGGGAATAGGCTTAAAGCTATTGAATTTGCCGAGAAAGCGTTGGCGATTCATAGAGAGATTGGAGATCTTCATGGAGTGGTCGCAGCGTTAGCTAATTTAGGAAGATCATATTCATGTCAAGGCGATCCTCACAAAGCTATAGGATTTTATGAGGAGGCACTAGCGATAAATTTGAAATTCGGAGATATTAGAGCTGAAGCAAAACTGCTAAGTAATATCGGAGGATGTCATTCGTCTATTGGAAATTTCGCTGATGCAATGGATTTTTACAGAAAGTCATTGGCCATTTATTCGGAGATGAGCGATCCTCGGGGAGAAGGTAATACTTTGTGGAAAATGAGCAAGGCGTTGTTCAATTTAGGTCAGCGTGAAAAAGCCATACATTGCGCAGAAGCAGCACAAAAAATCTTTTTGGATATTCGAAGCCCTATCTCGATGACAGTAGGGAAAAAACTGCGAGAATGGAACGCATCTAATCAAGAAAAAAAGACGGATAAGGATGGTTTGACCGAGAATAATGCAAAAAAATGCAAACCATGCATAGTCCTCGATTGCCTCAAGCAAGAATGTGATACTGCTCTTATGAGTGGTTCCGGACTAAGCAAAGGTAACGCTTTGGCCAAGCTTGGGCAAGCATACATCGATTTGGGAGCGATACGAAAGGGTATCGAATACTTGAAACAGTCATTAGAAATCTATCGAGAGATTGAAGATCATGAGCGCGAAGGATGCGCTTACTTCGATATAAGCCAAGTTCTAGACAAGATCGGCCAGCAAGGCGATGCTATTGAAAATGCCAAATATGCTCTTTCAATCTTCGAGCGAATCGAAAGCCCCCATGCCGAGACAGTAAGAAAGAAGCTTTCCGAATGGCAAGGAGAACTTGAATAAAAATGAAATCCGAAAACAAAGCCCTGATCAAATCCCTCCTGGATCAATCCGAGTCCCTAGAGGAGGATATATACGCCGACACCGAGCAGATGCTGGGCACCATCCCCTTCATCCTGCGAACCATGGCCCGCCGCCCGGAGTTCATGATCTTCTCCGCCCTCAAGGACTTTTATGCCCTGCGGCCAAAGAGCTTTGATGCCAGAACGGCAGAACTTCTGGCCGTTGCCTCTGGTCTTGCCGGCCTTGCCGCTCTCTATGTGGCAAAGTGCCTTAATGCACTCTCCAAGAGGGCCCGGAGAAAAGATAGGAGCTATCTGCGATTTTTTCCAGTCTGTTTCGGACAGGTTTAAATGCGATTCTTATGCAGAGCAGACTCTGGGCGGGTCCGATCAACATTTTATATCAGCCGAATATTTTCCAAAAATAATCTTAATAAAAAATTAAAACTTATTGGAGCCTGTCTTTGCTGGCATTTGATAGGAAGACTGCTCAGAAGCATCCCTCTGAATAACTATATTCTGGTAGGGATAGGGTATCTCTATCTCCTCTGCATCGAATCTCTTCTTGACTGCTTCCCTTATATCGCATCCGGTATCAAAGGCATCTCCCCGGCTTGGAACATGGAATGTCAGCCTGAGATTTACAGCAAAGTCCCCCAGCTCCGTAAGTCTGACATTGATCTCCTCATCCTTCATCACCTGAGGATGGCGTTTCGTCTCTTCAATTATTATGTTTCTGGCTTTGTCGATATCAGATGTATATGCTATTCCGAAGTCAACCGGCCAGATGGTCTCCGGACTGCCTATGCTCCAATTGACAATATAATCGCTGCTGATCAGGCTGTTTGGTACTATTATTCTCCTCAGATCCCAGGTGCATATGATGGTGTGCCTCAAAGTTAAATCTTCAATATGCCCATATTCTCCCTTGAAGTTAACATAATCGCCGATACGAATCGGTTTGAAAACGGCTAATAATATGCCAGAAATAATGTTAGATAGGGAATCCTGAGCCGCAAAACCAATGGCAATGCCTGCCACACCTGCACCGGCCAGCATGGCAATGGCAACCCGGTTGAGGGCTGGGATCTGTAATATGATCATTAAAATTCCAATTATGTATATGGCAGCCACAATAAGCCTGCGAGTAAGGGCATGGGAGGTCTGATCGAACTCCTTATCCATCTTGCTGGCCTCAAAAATGCGAGGAATATGCTTTATCAGCAATCTATCAGCCATTCTGGCAATGATGATGGTGGCAATTAAAATTATTAATATCGAAACGCCAGTTGTCAGAATCTCCCATAAATTTGAGCCCAGAGCCCTCTCAAGATATTCCACAGAGAAATATTCAACTACTGAGGCAGGCTCGGTTTTAGAACTCTCGCCAATCAATTCTGCGGGTATGGAGGGATTCTTTGAGGCTACATCGACCATATAAAAAGCCATCAGCCGCAATACTTATAAGTTTTATGATCACCAGAGAAGAGAAGCTGTTGCTTATGTCGATTATAAATAAAATAAATCTCAAGGGCCCAAAGGGTTTGATTAGGAGATCGAGATCTAAAGGATCTTTTCCAGCTTCGCTCTTGATCCTGGGAGTTCTGCTTATTGTATCTGTAGCAAATTCAGCGACATACATTGTCTCAGAGAAATCTGATGATTATTCAATTCAGAGTGCCATCAATAAGGCCATGGATGGGGACAGGATCATAGTCAAGAGTGGGACATATTCAGAAAGAATAAATGTTACAAAGAGATTGATTATCAGAGGAGTCGACACCGGGAACGGACTGCCGATGGTAAATGCAAATGGAAGAAGGGACGCCATAACTCTGATTGCGGATGGCATCTGGCTGGAGGGCTTCTCAGTCATCAATTCTGGCAGCGCCTCAGAGGATGCCGGAATCAAGGTGCTGTCAAGCAAGAACATTGTTCGTGGTAATATTTTAAATAATAATTCATATGGATTATTTTTAAAAAATTCTTCTTATAATGAAATTGGATCGAATCAAGCCTGGGGTAATGATGTGGGGATTGCGCTTCAATCCTCCAGAAATAATACAATCATAGATAATTACGCTGCCAATAACTCCTTTGCCGGGATTTTTTCTGGCAATTCCAAAAACAGCACCATCAGAAACAACTCGGTTTACGGAAATTCCTGGGTGGGCTTATTGTTAAATAACACAGAAAATGCCCTGATCGAGGAAAATATTGCCTTTGCTAATGCAAACGCCGGCATCTGGGTCCGAAATTCAAGATTTAACCAGATAAAAGGAAATAATGCAAGCTACAATCCCATATTTGGATTTATCCTGTATCGGTCATTCAATAATACATTTTCCATGAATATAGCTAACGGCAACCTCGATGGGATCAGCATGGATCTGTCCCATGACAATATTATTTTAGAGAATAATATTAGTCAAAATGATTTCGGAATATACCTGGATGGATCTGATAAAAACCGGATTTATTTAAATAATTTTAATCATAACAATATAAATGTATATTCATATAATTCATCAAATCAATGGAGTTCGGATAAAGCATTCAGCTATCTATACCGAGGAATAATATCCTGGAGTTCCCTGGGTAATTTCTGGCATGACTACCAGGGGGATGACGCCTTTGACTCAGGAATTGGCACCTCGGCCTATGTTGATGAATTCGTGAGAGATGACTGCCCCTTGATCTCCATGAAAGATAACTATAAAATCCTGAAATGAAAATATGCTCCAGGAATTCTCAAGCAAATGAGCCTTGATAGTGTGAAGAGACTATGGCCTCCCGTTTGATAGAGATCAGCCTGCCCAAAAATAAGCAGCAAACACTGGAAGAGCTGATAGGAAGCAGAAAAGAGGTAATTGATATCATCATCCAGCCTTCCATGGGCTTTTGGAGGATCCCGGTACATGGCCAGTGGAAGACTCGTTTTTCCACAGACAAGATCCTGGTAAGAATGCTGGTAGCCGCGGAAGAGAGCCAGGGCATCATCGACCTGATAGAGGAGACATTTCAGGATGAGGAAGGGTTCAGGCTTAATATCTTCGCCCTGGAGGCCACCTTTCCAGCCGTCTTTGAAGAGAAAAAGCCCGATTCAGAGCTTTCCATGGAGAAAAAGAACGGGCCCAAGGAGAGCGTGAGCCGGGAAGAGCTGCATAATGATCTGGTGGAAGGGGCCAAGACCACCTATATCTATGTCTCAATGATAATCCTCTCTTCAATTGTGGCAGCAATTGGTGTTCTCAACAATAATGTCGCAGTGATTATCGGGGCCATGGTTATAGCTCCCATGCTCACCCCAAATGTCTCCCTATCCCTTGCCACCACCCTGGGAGACCTGGCCATGGCCAAGAGCTCACTCAAGACCATAGTCATCGGCATCTTCATTGCCGTCTTTCTATCCCTGACTATGGGTATCTTCTTGCCTGTGGATCCATCCTTGCGGGAGATATCATCCCGAACCAGTGTCGGGCTGATGGACATCGTTTTGGCATTGGCTTCCGGCGCAGCAGGAGCTCTCTCTTTTACCTCATCGGCACCATCAGTGCTGATTGGTGTGGCAGTGGCAGTTGCCCTAATGCCTCCTTTAGTTGTTTTCGGATTGCTTTTAGGGGCGGGATACTACACCCTGGCCATGGGAGCTCTGCTCCTCTTTCTGGCAAATATATTCTCGGTGAATCTGGCTGGAGTTGCCACCTTCATCGCTCAGGGAATCGAGCCAAGGAGCTGGTGGGATGCTAAGAAGGCCAAGAGAGTTACCATCCTGGCCATTGCAGGCTGGGCTATTTTATTGTCTCTGCTGATAACATTTATTTTTTATGGAAACTTCCATATAATTAAATAACAAATACTTAATATCAAATCAAGGTCGATAAAATCCAAGGGTGATAAAAATCTCGTTGCCTTAAAACGACAACCATTTATGCTATAATGTTGAAATAGATTATGGCACTCTATATATTATCCGCACCTGGCGAATAGATGACGATGCATCCGAAACTCCCGGAGGATTGGAGATGGATCAGATTGGACCTGCTCTCCATTGTGGTGGGCCTGATCGGAGGCCTGGGGGCAGTGGCCTTTAGAAAGCTGGTGGAGCTGGCACATGAATTCTTCTTCAACTTTTTGCTGCCTCATGCACCAGACGGCAATTTCATTGTGCTTCTGCCGGTTCTGGGAGGCTTGATAGTAGGCCCGCTGATCTATAAATTGGCTCCGGAGGCCAGCGGCGACGGCATCCCGCATATCATAGTCTCCCTGCAGAGGTTCAGCGGCGATATCAGAAAAAGAGTCGGCTTGATACTCATCTGTACCTCAGCCATAACCCTGGGAAGCGGCGGCAGTGCTGGACGGGAGGGGCCGATCTCTCTGATTGGAGCCTCGTCTGGCTCTGCTCTGGGCAAAGCCATGAAGCTCTCCGCCCGCGATGTAAAAGTTCTCACCTGTTGCGGCGTGGCGGCAGGAATTGCCGGCACCTTTAATGCTCCCATGGGTGGGGCGATATTCAGCATGGAGGTGATATCCAAAAAATTCACATCACTTGACGCCGTCCCAGTTCTGCTGGCGGCGGTAGTGGGAAAGGCCGTAGCATCGGCGCTCATAGATCCGGTGCCTGAATTCGTCAATCCCAGGTTCTACTTCACCACCCTGGATATGATTCTCTGTTTCATCCTGGGACCGCTCTTTGGATTTCTCTCCTTTCTCTGGGTCAGATGCTATTACCTCTTTGAGGATGGATTTCTAAGGCTGGCCTTGCCCGAACTGCTGAAGCCTGCTCTGGGCGGGATCGTAGCAGGAGTTTGCGGCCTGTTCTTCTTGAACTACGGCATAATGGGGGTCGGCTATGAGGGGATCAATAACGTCTTTAAGCTGGCATCAGAGGATCCATCTGGCCGTCTATTGCTGCTCTTGCTCTCGCTTGGCCTCCTCAAGGTCCTGGCCACGGCATCAACAGTAGGATCGGGGGGAAGCGGTGGCGTCTTTGCTCCTACCCTTTATATCGGAGTCATGTTCGGTCTGGCTGCGGGCCTCTTGGCGGAGATGGCTTTGCCTCATCTGATTGCCAATCCCCTGGATTACGGACTGCTGGGCATGGGAGCTTTCTTCGCCGGAACGGCTGGAGCACCTCTCACATGCATATTCATGATAACGGAGATGACTGGCAATTACAGCGGCCTGCCTTCGCTGATAATCTGCTGCATCCTCAGCTATGCCGTCGCCAGGTTTCTCTTAAAGGGCGGCTCCATATACACCATCAAGCTGATGAGAAAGGGCATCTTCCAGGATCTTCCCCAGCCGGTGCTCTCCGAGGTCTCCGTGGCCGAGGCAATGCAAAAGCAGGTGGTGACAGTCAGCCCCGAGACCAGAATTTCAAAGGTGAGAGATGACATCTATTGCTATAATTACACCGGCTTTCCCGTGGTGGATAAAGGATGCCTGGTGGGGATGGTAACCTTCGACGACATACGCAAGATCCCCCTGGCTGAGCAGGAGACAATGGCGGTAAAAGACCTGGCCATCAGACCGCCCATCACTATAAATCCTCATCAGTCCGCCAGATCTGCCATGGACCTGATGTATGAGAACAATATCGGCAGGCTGGCAGTTGTGGAAAAGGGGAGCACACAAAGGCTGATAGGGATTGTCACCAGGACTGATGTGATCCGGGCCTATGAAAGAGAGATAAAGAGGAGCCGGAGAGAGCAGCTGGGCAGGCAGGAATAGCCGAGCCCGAAATATGCTTTAAAAATATAAAATAATAAAAAATTTCTAAACCAGCCCTCAGATGTTGAGTTGGTAGCCATATCCCGCCTGGAAGAATTTGATGTCGGAGAAGGTCATCCCGCTGCCGTCTATGGCTATATTATGGGACTGATCTCCGGGCACATTGATTGTCAGCACTCCATCTTCGTCTCCTGTTGTTCCTTCCGTGGCCATATAGCTGCCGTCCACATAGAGGTTATAGCCTCGCAGCCAGGTCGATCTTATGGTTATGGTGGCAAGATTGTAGGAGGGCTCGACCTGCTGATAAGGCACCACATCGATGACGATTACATTGCTAGGCTGGCCATCGATATTAAAGAAGAGCTGATGCTCTCCCGGCTGGCCGGCATAAAAGTGGATCGAATTATAGGGATAGAAGGAATGTGCGCTGCTGTCCAGAGTTTCGTCGGGATAGATCTGGTAGAGATGGCCATATCCCCCTCCGGGAGTGATGGCAATCAAATCAAGATGAGAGCCGATCGGAACTGCAGCATACTGGGTCCAGCTGGATGAGCCTGAAATCCAGAGGGAGTTGGAGCCGGTGCTCGTAGCATAGCTCTGGTACTGTGAATAGGGAACTGCCTTCTGGGAGGCTCCGAAGTAGATCATCTGAGGCGAGGCTTCATCAAGGTCTATTTCGGCGGGAGAGGTCAGCTCCATCCCTGATTCTGAGGAGTCCAGGCTGTAGTATGGGGAGAACTTTTGCAGATCGATCTGTCTGGAAGCCTCGCCGGCTGTAATTTGGCCGGAACTTTGGGCGGGAAGGATGGAGACGGCCGGATTTATCTGCATCTGGAAGGCCTGGCCGGCGGGTATGCTTTCGGTCGATGCCGGCGCTTTGGCTGGTCTCTGGTATCCGCTCATAGGCAGCTGACTCCAGGATGGCGAGAAGGCCGCCTTTTCCGCTCCTTTGACTGCTATATCATCTGCGACTACAGTGATCTTGCCTCGCATATCCTGCTGGATGCTGCAGTGATAGCCATAGACTCCGGGTGTGTTAAAGGTCGATGAGAACTTCTTGCCGGGCATGATCAATCCAGATGAGAACTGCAATGAATCCCCGTCGTCGCTGACCACGGTATGCTGCATATCGTCTTGATTATGCCATTCCACCCTGGCTCCTACGGCAACCGTTATCTCGGAAGGCCGAAATGAGCCATCCTTGATGATCACTTTGGCCTTGTCATCAGATGGGATTATGGCCGGATCAAGGCCAATCTCAGAGAAGCTGTACTTCTTCTGGTCCGGATTTTTATCGGATGCTGCAGCAGAGATGCCGATCAAGATAACCAGCAAGGCTGCCAAATAATGCACTATTTTCATAAGACATAAACCCCCAATTTCTTTATTGAAAGAAGATCTGGGAGAATAAATAATTATTCAAGGGTGGCTGGCGATATCAATTAAAAGACCAAAAGCTTTTTCGGGTTAGCCATGGTCGAGGAATCGGAGGGAGAACCATTTGGCCGCAGCTAAGGGAACTACCGAGCTGATAAAATTATATTTATCCAAGATAAAAGAGGCTCTGGAGGCCGGCGATGCCACGGAGCACACCCACAGGCCGACCTTGAAGGATCTGATAGAAGGCCTGGATGAGGATATAACTGCGGTAAATGAGCCCAAGAGGGTGAGCTGCGGCGCTCCCGACTATGCAGTCAAGAGAAGAAATCTGTCCATCGGATATATCGAAGCCAATGATGTAGGACGATCTCTGGATGAGGCAGAAGACTCCCCTCAGCTGGAGAGATACAAGAAATCCCTGCATAACCTCATTCTGACCGATTACCTGGAATTTCAGTGGTACGTGGACGGCGAGCCGAGAGGGACGGCCAGGCTGGCCAGGCAGCGGAAAGGCAAGATTGTCCCGGACAAAGAAGGATTGGAAAAGACCATCGATATTTTGAGCGACTTCCTCTCCCACAATCCGGAGCCGATAGACGATCCCCAGCAGCTTTCCCAGCGGCTGGCCAGGCTGGCTCATATCATCCGGGACACCATTGTGGGGGCATTTGAGAAGGAAAATGCCTCCCAGGATCTACGAGATCTGAGGGAGGCCTTCGCCGAGGTTCTCATCCCCGATCTCAACCGCCCGGAGAAGCTGGCCGAGTTCGCAGACATGTATGCCCAGACCATCGTCTACGGGCTTTTCGCCGCCCGCTGCAACCATCAGGGGCCGGGGCCGTTCCAGAGATTGGGCGCAGCGCGTGAGATACCCAAAACCAATCCCTTCCTGAAGAAGCTCTTTGAGAGCATCACCGGCTCCAGCCTGGACGAGGAGCCTTATGTGGATTTCGTGGAGGACCTGGTGGCCATCCTGGCGAGCACGGACATGGAGAAGGTGCTGGAGAACTTCGGCAAGAGGACCGGCCAGGAGGACCCCATTGTGCACTTCTACGAGACCTTCCTGGCGGCCTACGATCCCAAAACCAGGGAGCGGCGGTGGGTCTACTACACCCCGGAGCCGGTGGTGCAGTACATCGTCAAGTCCGTGGACTACATCCTCAAGACTCGCTTCGGGCTGGAGGGCGGGCTGGCTCACACCGCAGATGTGGTGGAATACGAGCGGGAGGAGGCCTTCTGGGACGAACAGGGCCGCCCGGATCGGAGCAAGCTGCTGCGAACGGTGGAGGAGGAGAGGCTCAAAGTTCTGATTCTGGATCCAAGACAAAAGGATATGATGGAGCAATGAAAAAGGCAACGCGGGGGCATTCCCTAAGCTATAAGGATAAAATGCGCAACAGACGGATCTCCAAGAAGAGATCGCCTGTTGAGAGGTTCTACGCGTTCAACAAATGTGTCTGCAAGGCAGGGCATGTTGCTGTTACCACGATTCCAAGGGATAGAGTCAAGATGATTATCACTGGTATCGTTTTCAATGCTTATCATTTGGCATCAGCCAAGAGCAAATTGGAGGCATAGCGTTAGCTGTCGAAAAAATATGAAAAATCTGATGAAAATATGGGATTCCGGAAGCAAGAACAGGAAAAATTAGAGCGAAAGCGTTAAAATACTGACGGAGTTCGTTATGGGGATCATCGACTTTTAGTTAATCGGAATCCTCTATGGAATGTGAAATGTTAAATGCTGACGTGCTTTGAATTCGATAAGGCCATCGGACAACTCTGAGCATTCCAGAATATGTCCGCCGAAAGCAACAACGAACTCAGTTAGCTTCCCTCCTGTATCAGAAAATTTTGCGGTGTCATAGAGGTCAAGTATTAAGCGATTGTTCTCAGATGGAGGCCAGATAAATTCGCTTGGTAATCTCACAGTAAGACTTAGGTTACGACTATCCTCGTTCCATGTACGACTCCAAATTAAATGCTTAGGCAAGGGAGAATCTTCACACTCAGCCAAAGTTGAACATTCGAACGGTTGGTGTGGCTGAAAGAGATTCGAGCAGCAGGCACGGGTTTAGGTGAGTAAATCTCTATTATCTCAGCGGTATCGATTTTAATATCCAAACCCCACTTATTGGCAGACTTATTATCGATCTCCTCAAATGTAAAGTTATCAAAACCATTATTTCCCCAAGTATCTCCTTGACTATTCACCCATATGAAAGTTTTTTTCGTTTTATCGTAACCCACTAAAGCAATTAAATGGCCACCATCTGTCCAGCTTATTCCGAGAATAATCGGTTTTCCATCGGCAAGAACATTTATAAAATTTTCTGAAGATATAATTATGCTTTGCGGTTCGGATTTTAGGCGATAATTATCTGCCTCATTAACACCCTCGAAACTCCAACCTAAATCAGGACCACCAAATGGATATGCGCTGAAAAAAGGCTCTGTTCCCTCTGTAGAGTTGCCAAAAGTTGTTGAAAATCCTTTTGCAGGATTATGAAAACGTCCATCCGGGCTATTTAGTCCGCCTTTTTCCTCCCATAAATCCCTTCTCACATGGAAGCCAATAGCCAATCTTGTTGAGAGGTTTGGCGAAAATGGACAGGTTATTTCGTTCATGATGTCCCATGCAGCTTTCTTTGAGTAATCCCAACAACCACCTCCTAGCTGACAACGAATAAAATGGAGATATTTTGATAAATCTATCTTATCTGGCGTTGCCAAGTGCAAATTGGAACGAATGTATTCGATGGCTGCTTTACCTTTTTGAGACATCTTTAATTTATCGAGTACAAACTTATTGGTCTCATAACTTAGTATTCCATAATCCTGCGCAGATTTGGCGATGAACGGGTTAACCATCGATGATCACTTCTCCATTATCTGTCTCTTTTAACACTATTGATGACGAACCACCAAGTTCAAACTCCGCTCCTGCAGATATAAAGACGATTTCAGGGACACCAACATTATTAGCAGGGCCAAAATCAACATGCACAGAGATACCTAGACCACGATCCACACAAACGGAACCTACATCCCATGTGTTGCCTTGATCTAAGATATGAGAATGATCGCCCCACTTATCTCCCCAAAAAGTTTTTATAATTTTTTGCCCATCAACTACACTAACTTCTTTGATCTTTGTAGTTAATGTAGTTTTATATAGTACGTATATTTTTTTTAGGCGTGGTATGTATGGATAGCCATAAAATGCATATGACATGGGAGTATTGAATATATCAGAAGGCATACCAAATATATCCGCATTCGGGATCGAAAAGTGAAACCATTCATCATTATGGGTTCTGAAAATGGTTCCATTCCCGGTTCGCTGCTTTGAGATAAAATAGCCTTCGCGTTCCATCTGTACAGACGTTCCATGAACCCATATTCGATATACTGATTCCTCAGACATAGATCCTAATCCCTCCATAAGTTCAACTTTTTCATCCACACACTATTTTGAATAGCAGATCTCTCCACGCCCACAAATAAAATCTAATCCAGCTAAACAAAAAACTGGTTCATATTTAAGAACTTTGCAGCGGTCAAAGTCCAGAAGTCTGCTGCATGGCGTAAATTCCCATTCTGCAAGTACCAGAACGGTAGATAGCCATATCCCTCTCCGCCCCACTTTGTGCCCCAAGAATTCTTTATGAGCAGAGCACCGATATACTCGCTTTTATCTCTCTGGTTTATGCTTATGTAATTGTCATCGTAGCCTACTGCTTCGACTACATGGCCAGCTATTATTCGTTCATTACTTGTAGGAACGGGGATAGCACCAATCTTTATTACCTCCTTATCAAAAATTGATTCAAAACAATCAAATCCAAACGCCATAGGGATTCCAGTAGCCAGAACACTCTTAACTGCCTCTAAAACATCTGGAGTTCCTGGCTTATCGATAAGTGCATAACTGATTCCTTGATAATTAAGAGCAGCGACCGATGCTTTTAGGGGTGGGGAATGAGTATATTTGCTAATATCATAAGGCCAACTTACACCGTACAGGCTAGATTCTTCAGGTGGTACTCCAAACATAGCAATACTGGCCATTGCTGCTCTCACTGTTGATCCAGTATCTTGGTCGGTAGCCGATCCATCAAGCATCCTAGCATAATAATAAGTGAATAGGCGGCTTGATATAAAGGTCACTCCAGTATGCTTCTTAATGACCCAACCTAGCAATCCAGCCATAGCATTGGCAGGGCAGCTACCTAACTTTCCCTGATCAACTACAGGTACATCGTACCTTCGAAGATCCACCGATACTGGTAAAGCTGCCTTCGCACTATTAACAGCATTTAAGAATCCAACATTTGTAGGATGATCAATTCCGCGATCTTTTTCAGAAGGTCTTTGTCTAATCCAGCCCCCTTTATATCTAACGCCATTCATATGACACTATCTCCTTTGTTACCTAAAGCCTTCATTCGCTGTAATTTATTAATTAGATGCTACATTGGCTCGAAGTGCTTAATAAAGTTCATAGAGTAATTTCAACAACATATCATAACCGTTAAGGATTACAAACTTTTTGCTAATATTGCCGGTAAGGAAGGGAGACTAGAGCGAACCCCTCTGAGTGGATAAAGAGCTAAGCAACATCGACTCATGGAGGAAAATTAGATGAAGAAGACGAGGCAGCGCTACAGCCGAGAATTAAGATATCCGTAGTATCTGAGCTTGAGCTCGGTACGCTTCCAGCTCAAATCGCCCGCGAACATGGCATCCATTCCAGTCTCCCTTCTTGATGGATAGATGAACTGGCCGAGAAGTATCTCCAGTTTAGCAATCCCTGCTTGATCTTTGCATATAATCTTCTTCTGGAGTCTCAGCTACTCAATTCTCCACCCTAGAAAAAGAGACTCGGATGGATTCGTTAGTTAATCCCTCCTTGGATATGACAGCCTCAAGTGTAGCAAGTGGTGAAGCATTACCTATGGATTGACTATGCCCCAGCAAGATCGATGTTAATTGTAAACATCGGCATAGAACAGAGCCCACAAAATAGTAGGATTAGATCATCATCGCCCTCTTCCACTCCCCCACCTACCGCCAGCGCTATGCCGAGTTCCTCAAGATCGACTTTCCTCGCGTGCCCATGACCGCCAGCCCGGAGCTGTTCCGGAAGCTGTGCATCCTGGGAGAGGAGCTGGTGGCGCTGCACCTCCTGGAGAGCCCTAAAGTCTCGGAGCACTCGATCAGTTTTCCTGAGCCGGGGGACAATATGGTAGAGAAAGGCTATCCTAGATTCGTTTTCTATGAAGAAGAAAAGACTGGCTATGTCTATATCAACAAGACACAGTACTTCAAAGGAATCCCAAAGGAAGTCTGGGAGTTTCATGTGGGCGGTTACCAGGTATGCGAAAAGTGGCTCAAGGACCGGCGGGGCAGGCAGCTGTCATTCGACGACCTCATGCACTATCAGAAGGTGGTCGTGGCCTTGAAGGAGACGATCCGGCTGATGGGGGAGATAGACAGGGCCATACCGGGCTGGCCGATGGAGTAAGTGTTGACTTTTTTAAAATGATCTAAAAACAGTTTAATAAAAAATATTGAGAACTTCTAAATTTATTAAAGTCCCTTTGCAGCTTGCAGAACGACTCTCGCCTTAGGGTCCTTGCTAATGTTGGCCTTAGCGACTATACCATCCACTTCTTGCTTGGGCAATGTCTTTAAGAAATCTTTGATCGTCGTTTGATCAAATACTATTCCACTTGGACTTCGAGGATGTTTTGATTCATACCATATGAGATATCGGCTTCCTAAAATCACTGCCATTGGATCTGCTACTCGTTCATCTTTTTGCGAAAAGTCTATTGCCATGAGATACTTTACTGTATTTTTTAGAATATATATCTTGCGCTGAGTTAAAAATAATTTATCCACTTAAATCCAGTTAAATGATGCAAAAATAAAATAAGAATAATGGGTCGTCAGAGACTATGATTCGCATGCAAATCTAGATTATGAGGTTTATGAGGTCGAAGAGCCACGATTTTCATCCGGGCACGAACCAGCCCCTCATGAGGCTCTCAGTAGCATTCATGGGAGGTTTGTGTGTTTCATGTGGGGGGCTACCAGGTCTGTGAGAAGTGGCTCAAGGATCGGTGAGGCAGGCAGCTGTCATTCGATGACCTCATGCAATATCAGAAGGCGGTGATGGCTTTGAAGGAGACAATCCGGCTGATGGAGGAGATTGACAGGGCCATACCGGGCAGGCCGATGGAGTAGAGGGCCATCAAATCCCTTGCTCTGCGACAGGGATGACAGGCAAATTCATTAGTGCGTCAAATCCAGACTTTTATGTCGCACAAATCAAATTGTGCGTCATGGATTGATGCGCAAAATAATTAAGCATCTCGTTCTGTAATATTTCAAAGATCAGGGAATAGGCATGTCGTGATCGACTTCCTCGGCCTTCTCTGATCAAGCGCAGGATCTATCATGCTCCAATTTCTGAATAATTCTTTGAGCTATTCTTGTACAGCTCCATGATCTTTTTCCCCATCCGTCTGTTCGAATGAAAAATAGCCTGGTCTATAGGCGTTCCGGACGCAGCGATGTAGTTAGATGCAGCGGATTTCGCCAAGTTCTTTGTAGCGTCCTGTATGAGTATCTAAATGCAAAGCTCTTAGGACTCCAAAATAGCTTGATTAGAGTCAAAAATTATAAATATCAGGAAAGTGAAATGTGTGCATGTCCAAATGTAATCTCGGTGTGATTGAAATTGAAGGACCTGGAATGGAAAAGATTAGCTATAATTATTTTGTTTTTTATAATACAAATTCATCAGATTCAAGCTGACCAACTGCATGAAAATATATCCTTAAAAGAGAATTATTCCATCGAAAATCTCAAAGCAGGCAATTATCTCATATTTATTTCCAATAATTCTTATATCAGTAATGAAAAATTTCCATTGATGCATTTTACTCACCAGGAGATGCGAATTATAGAAGAAAATTATAATAAAGCTTCCAGAGTGCCTACGAAGATTGACTTCAGACCTCCAAATTATTCACCGAGTCCTTATCCGGCAAAAGGAAAAAGATTCGATCTTTTAGAATATTTTCCTAATTTTCCAGATGAAAGAATGCAAGGCTGCGGAGACTGTTGGGTTTGGGCGTTGACAGGTGCAATGGAGATTGATAGAGCCGTACATACAGGGATCAAAGAAAGGCTTTCTGTACAATGGTTTAATTCAAATTTTGGGAGGCCATGCTGTGGTGGCTATGCAACCACGTTTGCTGATTTCTTTGGGAGGCCTATATTCGGGAAGCATTATGCAGTTTTTTGGTCAAATACTAACGCATACTACCATGAAGAACATAAAGGCGAAGATTGTTTGTCCTCAGTGCCTCCAGAAAAAATATCTAAAGAACCTTATTACCCGATAGTCCATTGCGAGGCGCAGGTGATCCCAACCATTGGAGTTGGGAAAGATAAAGCGATTGCAAATATCAAGGATGTGCTCAACCAAAAGAGGGCAGTGGTTTTGTCCATCTATATGAATAATCCAGCAGAATGGGAAAGATTTTACGAATTCTGGGCAACTAAAGGTGAGTCCGCAGTGTGGAAGTTTGGAGAAAATGGAGAATCGTCAGTACCGACCTCTGATGAATCTGCGAATCGAGCTGTTTCGAATATGCTTCACGGCCATAACGTTCTTTGCGTTGGGTACGATGATACCAATCCCACCAATCGCTATTGGATCATGGTAAACAGCTGGCAGAATAAACCAACCCCTAATAGTCCAAACCTAAATCGTCCCAATAACATATTCTATGTAAGCATGGATATGGATTACGATAGCTTTAAGCCACATGGAGTGTATGCTGATTATAATGATAGTTCAATCTATACGCGAAATTTTCAATGGTGGACACTCAAAGTTGAGACAACCGGGGACGGTATTGGCTTCTTTCAGAATAGTCAGTCTGGCAGCAAATTCAAGCTGGATAGCGATATCAATGGTAAAATCGATAATGAAATAAGCTATGGAAAAATAGGAGACAAACCCATCGTTGGTGATTGGGATGATGATGGGCTCGATGGAATAGGATATTTTAGACCATCAGATCAAACATTCTATTTTGACAATAATCTAGATGGTCTGGACGATATGTTGTCCATTAGATATGGAAAAAGCGCTGATATACCTATATCTGGTAAATGGAAAATGCCGTTTCGAACTTTGTCAAGATCTCACCATAAAGAAGGAATTGGCTATTACCGGCAATTGGATAATACTTTTCATCTTGACTGCAACCTTGATGGCAAAGATGATTGGACCATAACTTATGGGAGAAGCGATTCTGTGCCTCTATCAGGTGATTGGGATGGAGATGGCTATGATGGAATTGGCTATTATAATAGATCTGATTTCACATTCCACCTAGACAACAATCTAGATGGAAAAGATGAAAAGACATTGAAGTATCTAGTTATGTATGATAAGCTTCCAAATAGTCCATATCCAGATGAATCAAAAAACATGCAAAGTAACTCTGAGAAAATAGGACTGCATACTGCCTATGAATCCGGCTCAGGATTTGATCCGGACATCACTGGTCCGATGCAGAAGCCTCTGGTAGGAGATTGGAATGTAGATGGAAAAGATGAGGTCGGCATAGTCCTTCCCGAGTATCGCTGGAAGATGGTTACATCTCAATATTACAGGAAGATTGACTACTTGTGCTTCTATCTAAACGATGGAGCATTTGTCTACTGCAGAGATTCGCCAATCATCTCAGCATATCCTTTTTCTGGGAAGTGGAGCTGATATAATCTTTAAAAGAAATGAGCGAAAATTCCCAAAAAGATTCTGGAATTGTAGCAAAAATAATGGGAAGGACCCCTTTTCGACGACATCCTTGCTTCGATAAAGCGCAAGGCACTCCTCCCATGTGAACTCGCCACGATAGAGCGGAATAAATTTTCCCATTTTATTAATAGCCTGGGAGACAGCATTTTTCCTGAGCGATACCTGAAATTTACCGCCCGCAGCTTTCCATTCTATGAATTTGGCGTCTCTTTTAGCAGTCTCCCTGAAAACCTCTCCTGGATTCATCCAGGTTTTCAGGTTCTTAGACTTGAGCACCTCCATCAGATCATACAGCCGCTTGTAAAACGTATTTCTTTCCTGCTGCTCTCGTTTCTGATCATAATATGCATATCCGTTCAGCCTGTTTTTTCCGACATCGATGACTACTGGCATCGCAAACAGTGGCTCTTTTTCTTAGAGTTTTAAATGCTCTGGATCATCAATGCTCTTATGGATAGCGGATATTTCCTCTTTAACGTTCTTGAGAGTGCTCGTTGGCGGAATGATAAAGGATATATCTGCCGATACCATCTCTTCGATGTTATCGGTTGAAAAGAAAGCCCTATCCATGATCATGGCATAATTTTTTGCGCCTTGAGCTTCAATTTTCTTGAAGGTATTCTTAAGCGTAGATACATCTGCGATGCTTCCAGGATAGAGATCGTACATCACTGGTATGCCCAGATTTTTGTCCACGATTAGTGATAGATTGATCTGAGACAGATCGAGACCGTCTCGATTATAACCGTATTCCAGGAGGCTTATGCTCTGAGAGTAAGATGAAAGTGATGTTATGTCATAGATCAAGGTGCTGCCCGTGGATATTTGCTGAATGAGCTTGTGAGAGAATTCCAGGTTCACGGTGCCTTCACCGATACGGCTTAGCATTCGGGAAAGGCTCTGGGATGATAAGGGAAGATCCGGATGGTCTTCAGACATAGCCGTAAAGGAAATTAAGCTTATGTAGAAATTCTCATCCATATACTTATATACAATTTTTTAAAATTGCTACTTTCATTATCTGATTATTTCAGACTATCGTCCACTCATATTTAGCCATCCCCTCCCACTTCTCCCCATCAAAATTCGCGAAGATCCCTGCCTCTCCCTTCGCGACAGTCACATTCCCCTCGAACAGATCCCCCTTCCCCGCCAGCCGGTTCCACTCGCCTCCGCACACCACAGCCACCTCTGCCGCCCCCGGCACCCTGATCTTGAAATGGTAGCTCTGCCCGGCCTGGAGCCTTCCCTCCAGAGGGCTGTAAAGATGCGCCCCCACCTCCCCGAATCTGCCGAAGGTCAGGGGATAGCCGCTCTCCACTCCGGATGAGGCATTAATGTTGTATTGCATCACCGACTTGTAGACTCCGGGATCATCCTTCCTTTTAGCATAGATCTTGAGGGCATATCCTCCCGCTTTGGGGAACCGAGCCAGGATATCGTACTTCTCACCATCCCTCTGGCAGAATGTCCTGCCCTCCAGCTCCCCCGATTCCGACTCCAGCCCGGCCATCATTACCACGTCATCGGGAGCATAAACCGAGATATTGACCTCTCCACCTGCGGCAATGCTCCCATTTTGCTCTATAACCCTCAGGCCCAAATTGAAGAGATCCGACTCCACATAGACCAGATCCTCGTACTGTGCCTGGGAAAGGGGCCGGTCAAGAAGCTGCCAGCCTTCTTCCTCCGGCAGGTGGTCGAACACAAATTCGTCGGGCGGTGTCATAAAATAGTGATCATCAAAGAAGCGATGGTATCTTCCGTCTCGGCCCAGGTATCCTGCCCCCCATGTGGGGTCCATGAGATGCCAGGAGCCGTTTATCTTGACCGCATTCCAGGCGTGGTTGTAAGGGCCGGAGAATTTCTGTCCAGGTCGGTAGCTGTAGCCTTTTCCATAGCCTCGGATCTCGACTGCCTCAAGGCCCGCCTCCCCGGCCAGGGCAGAGAATAGATCAGAGTAGCCGGAGCAGACCGAGCTCCTGCTCTTCAGAACATCAGCGGAGCTGCTCGAGGACATGCTTCCTGTAAAATAAGACCTTAGATCATAATCGATATTCTCGCAGATCCAGCGGAACACCGCCCTGGCCTTTTCCCGCTCGTTTGCCGCGGGCTCGATGAGATAGGCGGCAAGGCTCTCTACCGACTGCTCAGCCGAGGTCGGCGCTGCCAGGGCATGAGCATCGATCTTTTCATAATTGTAGCTCTCACTATAGCTGTAATTTTGGATGGCCTCTCCGCCCGGGGCAGCAAAAGATGGAGATTGACTCCCTTTCCCATCTGCCGGCGGCATGGATGAAAAAAGAATGAAAATAGATAAGAGAAATATCGCCTTCAAAATAGCCACGCCGCGCAGAATCATTTCCAACTCCCGTTGCCTTCTAGAGCACAATCTCCATCATGTCGTGCCCCAGCGGCCACTTCTTCAGGGCTATCTCATGAGGCGGATAGAGGTGGCTGCAATGGGTGAGAAGCAGCCTCTTAGCCTCCAGCCTCTCTCCCAGGAGCATGGCCTCATCAGCAGTCATGTGCTTGCTGATGGTATAGCCGGGCGGGGTGATGGCATCGGCCAGCATCAGATCCGCTCCCTTCATCAGCTCCAGGCTTTTCTCGGGGATCTCCATCTTGGTGTCACTGGTAATAACCACCACCTTCTGGCCGTCGTCTATCCGCACTCCCACCGTCTCCAGAGGGGGATGATTTACCGGCAGGAGAGTAAACTGCATTCCCGCGATCTCAAAGGGCTGATAGGCCTCTACATCATGACGGACCGGGGAGAGGAAATAAAGATAGTTGAGGATATAGTCCATGGTCTCCTTTAGGGCATAGACATCGACGTGGCTCTGCACCCGGTGAAAGTCCCCAAATCCAGCATAGTGATCATAATGGGCATGAGTCCAGATCACCCCGTCCACCTTGGCGATATCCTTTTTCAGGAGCTGCCACCGCAGGTCAGGGCTGCTGTCTACAAGGACTCTGCCGTCCTCTTCGTCCGACTCGATAAGAACAGAGAACCTCATCCTCCGGCTCCGCCCTCCCCTTAGTGCATCCATGCAGGCGGGACATTTGCATCCGATCTTGGGGGTACCTATGGCATCTCCCGTTCCCAGCAGAGTGATCTTCATCTGATCCTCATTGATTGTTCATCATCATGCTGCAGCAGTGACTCCAACATCTCAATTGTGTTCTTCTTCTAAGCGGCAACACTTCTTCTGTAATCGGATATGCGGCGCCTGAACTCCCCCACCGACCTCTCCAGATCCTCCTGATCAAGATTCCTTCTATCCTCCAGCAAGGCATTGAGCACCGCCTCCCGGATCACCAGGCGCAGGTCTGAGCCGGAGTAGCCCTCGGTCAACTCCGCCAGCTTAAGCGTATCCGCCTGGACATCTATGGGGGAGAGGACCTTGTCCAGTATCATCCGTCTCATGGCCAAATCCGGCAGGGGGAAGGTCAATACCTTGTCAAACCTCCTCCAGGCGGCATAATCCAGGAGCTGAGGATGGTTTGTGGCGGCCAGGAGCAAGACCCCATGCTCCACCAGGCTGATCTCATCTATGGCCTTGAGCAGGGAGTTGACCGCTCTCTTCATGGCTCCATGCTCGTCGGATGTCCTGGTCTTAGCCACAAAGTCGAACTCGTCTATGAGCAGGATGCAGGGAGCGAGCCTCTTGGCCAGATCAAAGACCTTATCGATGTTCTTGGATGTCTCTCCCAGGTACTGGCTGGTGATCATGGACAGCCGAACCTCAACCATGGGCAGAGAGAAGCGCCTGGATAGGGCCCTGGCGGTGGATGTCTTTCCTGTGCCAGGGGGTCCGACGAAGAGCAGCTTTCCTATCTCATACAGGCCGATCTCCTCCAGGTACTTGCGGTTCTTGAGGGCTTTTGCCATCTTCTCAATCTCCGCTTTCTGCTCTTCATTGAGCACCAGTCCGGATATGCTGTCTCTCACATCCTCCGGGGCCTTGATATAGGCCAGCTTGAGAAGGTCGTCGGCTTCCTTTTCATCCTTGCACAGCTCTTTAATCCGGGCATCGATCCACTCCCGATCGGCTGAGAGGGGCTTATTATTTTCTCGGGCCTGGGCATAGCTGACATTGATCGAGTCATAGTTCTCGAAAAAATAAGCAAGGGTCGGATTGGATCTGATCCGGTCCAGGTCGTTCTGATTGGCAAACCATCTGGCAGCCACATCGAATACGGTGAGCCGGAGCTGGGAACCGAACTCCTCGAAGGCCACAAAGGTGAGATCCTTTATTAGCGATTTGACATTGCCGATTCTGTAGATCTTCTCCACATCGGAGCTGGTCACATAGATCGGCCTTTTTACGCCTCTGGTCTCGGCATCGAAGTAATGCTTGCGGATATTGGGTGGCAGGTCGTCCTCGGTCAAATTTTCTTTGCGGTTATATATGTCTGCAGTTAAGAGCAGCTCAGCAACATCAATAGCAGCCAACTTATCCCAGCCATTCTCTGCGCCCATCAATAAAGCTCCGTGAAATTGAACTAGAGTAATGCTGGATAAAAAGAGATAAAGCTTTCCGTATCTTCAGAGAAGCGGACCTTGCGGATCCAACCGCCAGCTATAAGTATCTATAACGATATTATATGTAGTTTGCCGCGTTTTGCGCAGCAAGAACGAGGACAGGATTTCCGACAATCTCCCAGTACAGAAGAGAGTTCGATGGGCGGATCCCACCGTAGATGCGCCACGAGCGCTCATTAGGCTGAGAGATGCTGCCATTAAGGCAGCACCTTCGGATCCTTACCAGAAAAGGCCGATATAGACCAAATGGGTCTGAGATATGCACGCCTTGATCGGCGTAGCAAGCTTTTAAATCGGCTGGATCTGGAGTACCTCGCCATTGGCCCAGGGCGCGGCACAAAGCCTATGAGAGAGCAGACAACAGATCCGGCATCTGGCGGTGCCTTCGGGCTTCCCTGAAAAGGACGCTGCGCCATTGTGCAGCGCTGTGTTTGCCCGTCTGTTCAGGCTTTGAGTCGGGCTCGGGGCGGGATTAGGCCATCACTTATGTGTTTGGCTCCTGCTAACAGGGCGCTGTGGATCGGTGCTGACCCGCCCGAGGCTCGATTTAGCTGATTTTATAGCCATTCCCGCTTATACTATCGGGTCAGCTTTTGGCCCTTCTCAAGCCTCTCAATCTGCTCTTCGCCTCTGGCAGCCAGTTCCTTGAACTGCTCGATGGTATCCCTCATCTTTGGTAGAGCCTCCTGCTTATAGCTGCTTATGGAATCCAATGCGTCCATAACATCGGCAAAGGCAGTCTTCAGCGTCTGGACCGAGATGTTGCTCTCCATTGAATCTCTCTGGATCTCCGCCCCTTGTGCCTTAAGCATCTGAGAGGTGCTGCTTATGATATGATTGGTGGTCTCATTGAGAGCTTGAATCTTCTGGAGGACTATCTTCTGGTTGTATAGGGCTCCGGCAACCATCACCCCAATGCGCAAAGCGGATATCGTTACCGTCTTGGCCCTTTCTACCCCCCTCATCAGCTCCTTATTATTCCTGATCACAACCTCTGTCGCCATTACACCCTGCTGATTGACGACGATCATCTGCTGCATATCCATGATCCTCTGCCGCAGCGGAAATAGGATCTCTTCAGTGACAAATTTAATTTTTTCCGGGGCCTCGCTCCTGGATCTTGCCTCTTCAATCTGCATTTTGATCGATTCGTCCATCAGGGCACCGAGCTGGACCTCTTTCATCAGCTTTCGAGTCAGATCGCGCAATGCCTGCTGCTCGATTTCCAGAGTGATGTTGTCGTTTTTGAGGCTTATTTTCCCTTTTTCCAAAGAGGCGATGATATCTGCAATTGCAGATTCTGCTTTCTGATATCTGGCAAAATAAGCCCGGATGGGATTGAATACCATGCCCAAGATGCCGGTCTTGGTGAAGTCGATCAGGCTTGGATCCAGGTCCTCTAATTCCCGGTGCAGCTCCATCAAGCCTTTTGCCACAACGCCCCCTTCGTCTCCGTTTTTAGAGAGGCTACCCACTGCCATCTGCAGCATGGAGTTTTTTACTGCAGAACTCTTAATCGAGTCCGCCCCAAAAGACTCAATTGACTGAATAATGGCCTTCTTCTTGGCAAATTCATCCACATCCATGTTCAGAATCTCGCCAACATTGCTCTCCGCCAGAGCTTGAAGCTGGGCTACTTCTTCCGGTACCGGCTTGACCTGCTCCAGGACATCGTCCTTTATTGTTTTTTCATCGGGCACTTCCATGTTAAAAGCTATCTCAATCCCTCCTATGCCATCCCGATCCTCCTGCATTTACATTTCAGCGTTGAACAGATTGCGCAGCTCGTAAACAACGTCATCTGTATCGGCGTTTATGCTGGCAGCCTCATTGATTCTGGAAATCTCCCTCAGCGCCTCGATATCAGCGTTATAGCCGATTGTGTATATTGGTATTCCAGATTCCTCTACTATGCCTCTGATTTCATTCAAAGAATGGCCTCTATTTGTCTCCCCGTCGCTGAGAACGAAGATCCTCAGTTTAAGATTGGGATCTTTTTCCTTCTCCTTTTGGAGCATGTCCAGGGCCACGGCGATCCCATCAAAGGTTGCTGTGCTCCCACCGGTCTGCAGGTCATGAACTGCCCCGGAGAACAGAGACCTGTTTTTCAGTTCGAATTTGGAAATGGGCAGATCGATATGGACATCATCTGAGTAAGATATCAGGCCAACCAGATT
This sequence comes from Methanothrix sp., assembly GCA_017994055.1. Taxonomy (GTDB): domain Archaea; phylum Halobacteriota; class Methanosarcinia; order Methanotrichales; family Methanotrichaceae; genus Methanothrix. The sequence continues at coordinate 11,308 of JAGOLL010000006.1, read as the reverse complement.
GTCATTGCCGATATATTTCTGGCCTTCCATCAATGAGCGCTTCAATTTATTCAGCGGCTCGCCCTCCATGCTGCCTGAGACATCAGCCACAAATATGGCGCAAATGGGCATGGGGTCTTTCTCTTCTTTCCAGATCTTCTGAGCCTGAATAATCACATCACCGCTGACCGGTCCGGACTCGGGTTGGTATTGGTCAAGGCCGTTAAAACCATATTCATTGGCCAGCTTCTGGTACTTCTCCCGCTGAGTGAAGTCGATGAACTCGCTTAATATTTTCATCTTTTCCGGAGAAATCTCTCCAATCGCATAAATCGGACTGTCGTGTCTGACCCCAAAAGGAATGAATTCATAGGATCTGATATCTGGAGTATTGATATAGGTCTGATATTCCAGGATGAAACCTTCCAAGATTCCCGATCTGGCAGATTCCCGCATCTGTAGAGTGGTATAGGCGACCACGGGAATATTGTCCTGGAAGCTCTCAAATCCAGATACAGCTCTGTAACTCAATGGATTGCTTCCATCAATAGCCTGCAATGTCGATATCAAAAAGTTCAGTCCGGTTGAACTGGCAAGAGGATTGGTGTAGCCCATCTGTAGCTGGTTTTTTGCGACAGCATTGATAATCGTCGTGATATTGATTTTCCCGTATCTGCCTTCCAGCTCCTCTCTCTTGGCCTTGGTGAGAAGGATTCCAGCCACATTGCCGGCGAGCCTCTTTTGGATCAATTCGGCTTTGGTCCCTCGGGAGATGATCATCTCCCCCCATAGTTCATTGGACGGAGTATAAGCATCCGGCAAATGCTTTTGGGAAGTAATATAATCAGCGCCTTGGCCAGAAGCGATTCCTCTCAGTCTTACAGATACCTGTTTGCCTTCAATAATCATCTCAGCCCTATTGAAGTCCCTGGCCACTTCTGTCAGCCAGCCATCGGTGCCGCTGCCAGCTTTTTCCGGAGAGGAGAAAATTTCGATGTAGCTGGTTGTGCTTTTCTCAACCTGAGGCGGATATTTGGAGATATCGGGCAGGATGTCTTTTAGATCTGTGCCATCAATCTCAATCGGTACACCCTTATGCGCGACATTGGTCACATCGATTCCTTTTATGATGGTGGGCAGAGTTAGATCTGTGTTTGTCGTTCCGAATATGTACATCCCTGCAAAAGTCAGAAGAAATACTGAAAATGCCAACCCCGCTATCTTTAAAAGCACATTCTTGTTTTTCTCATCTATCATGCCTATTTCCCGTCCTCAATTTTTATAATATTTTGCCTGTTTGATCAGATTATCGATCTCAATCATGCCGGCCATCTGCTCCATCTCGCCGCTTTCAATGCAATTTAATCCTGAAATCTCCAAAAGCAGCTTATCCAGCTTCAGCAATATCTGTTCGTTGTCTTCAATGGCTGCATCTACAAATTTTATATATTCGTCATAAACCTTAAATTTTTCTTCCATGAGTTGCTCCGAAAAACCTCCTGTTTCATGTTTTTTCCTGATAAAAATGTAGTCATCTTCATCAAATGCATTCAGCTTATTGAGGATGCTGCGAATGTTGATAAAGAATATCCTCTCTACCTCGGAGATGACCGCATCAAATTTCCTGTAGGCGATCTCAGAATCGCTGAAGATCTGCAGAAGGATATCCCGGATTGTTCTGTTCTTTTTCTGCAGCCTCTCAATTTGATCCAGCAGCAGTCCAATGCTTCTTTCGAATGTCTTAATCTCCCTGTACTCATTCAGGCCTCTGATATAATCTTGCACTGAAATCATCTTATTGATCGGAGCAGCCTTCTCCGGCTCAGCGAGGAGCTTATAATTGCCATAGATCAGCCCCGCGACGCTCAAGAAGATTACTGTGCTGCCAAAGGCGGTTGCCAATGCACTGGCACCGCCCAATTCCAATCCAATCAATCCCGGGGAGAAGGTGATTATGTTGGCTGCGGCAATGCCTAAATTCAGGCTCAATAGTCTAATCCGCTTTTTTTTATCCATATGCTCTTGCCACCCGGATCATTCTGCTCAGGTATTCTCAAGAGGTATTTCATATTACTGTCGATGATTCCTATAATAATTTATCTTGTGGTTATTTCATAAATATAATATATAGTAATAGTAATAATATTTCATCGAGTCCGGGAAGATTTGATCGCATCTCATATCTCTATCTGCTCATGTCCTGATGCCCTCGTGGACGCTGATCTGAGCAAGACCATTAAAATGAAATAGGTGTGGTCCGTCAATGCGATCTGATAAGAAGAAAACCGTATAAACATAAAATGCACTGTGCTTACCAGTCTTGCTTAAAAGAAATCAAATTCTGGGGTCAAAATGGCAGAGAGATCTAGAGAAATCATAAATCGAGCCAAAGATGAGTCAAGGACCTACCTGATGGAGCATGAGAGCAAAGCCATTCTGGAGGACCTGGGGATCACCACCAGTGGGGCAGAGGTGGCAAGGTCTGAGGAGGAGGCGGTGGCCATATTCCAGACCCTGGCCTCACCGGTGGCCATGAAGGTGCTCTCGACTGAGGTCGTACACAAATCCGATGCCGGCGGAGTCAAGCTGAATTTAAATGACGCCGGGGTGGTCAGAGCTGCCTACCGGGAGATGGAGAAAGCATTCTCCGACCAGAAGATGGAAGGGGTATCGGTGCAGAGGATGGCCCGGCCAGGGGTGGAGGCCATCATAGGCGTGGCCAATGATGCCACCTTCGGGCCGGTATTGATGTTCGGCCTGGGGGGCGTGTTCGTGGAGGTATTGAAGGACGTCTCCTTCCGCTCCCTTCCCATCTTGGCATCCGATGCCCGGGACATGATAGAGGAGATCAAGGGCTATGCCCTCCTCAAGGGCTATCGGGGCTACTCTGCCGATATCCCCGCCCTGGAAAAGCTGATCCTCTCGATATCCGATTTTGTGCTGGCCAATCCCGAGATCTCGGAGATGGATCTGAATCCCGTCTTTCTTTATCCCGATGGCTACTGCGTGGTCGACGCCCGCATCATCCTGGGCCCTCCCCGGCAGCCGCAGCCCTCGGCGGCGGCAGGAGCAAGCTTCGACCTGCATGACCTCTTCTATCCCAAGAGCATAGCGGTCATAGGTGCCTCCGGCACGCCGGGAAAGCTGGGCTGGAATGTCTTCACCAATCTGGTCAGCCACAAGTTTGGGGGAAAGCTCTATCCCATCAATCCCCGAGCCGATGAGATCTGCGGGCACAAGACCTATCCCCGCATCAGCGCCGTGCCCGAGCCGGTGGATGTGGCCATAGTCCTGGTCTCGGCAGGGGTGACTCCGGATGTGGTGGAGGAGTGCTGCAAGTGCGGGGTGCGCTACATTGTGGTGGAGTCGGCCGGCTTTGCCGAACTGGGAGATGAGGGCAAGAAGATAGAGCTGTCCATGAAGGAGATCGCCGATAGGTACGGCGTCCGTCTGCTGGGGCCCAACTGCTCCGGCATCATCAACACCCACTGCAGCATGGTCCAGTCCATAGGCATAGTGGATGCTCTCTCCATGGGCAATATAGGCCTCGTATCCCAGGCGGGAGTCTGTGCGGCGGGGATGCTCTGGGGCCTGCGGCATATCATGGACTTCGGGATCATCGCCACCATCGGAAACAAGCTGGACATAAATGAGACCGATATACTGGAGGCGGTGAGCCAAGATGAGAACATCAATGTAATCTGCATGTATCTGGAGTCGGTGAAGGGAGGTCGCCGGTTCATAGATGTGGCCCGGCGGATCACCAGAGACAAGCCCATAATTGTCCTCAAGTCCGGGAGAACCGATGCGGGCAAGAGGGCGGTGGCTTCTCATACCGCCTCTCTGGCCGGGGACGATCAGGTCTTCAGTGCCGCCTTCAGCCAGTCGGGCATCATCCGGGCCCGAGACTACGAGCACATGTTCGGCCTGGCCCGGGCCGTATCCAAGCAGCCCCTGCCGGACCGGGAGGGGGTGTTCATCATAACCTATGCCGGTTCTTTGGGTGTCATCGCCGCCGATGCCATCACCGACAACGGCATGAGGCTCTCTGATCTGGAGCCCCATCTCAAGGAGCGGCTGCGGCAGCTCTTGCCGGACTACGTCTGCGGCATGAATCCGGTTGATTACACCTTCAGCCAGGATGCTGAGACGGTAAAGAAGACCATTGAGATTGGCGTGGACAGCGACGATGTAGGAAGCTTCATTGTGGTCTTGCAGGCGGAGATACTGGACAGCTATGTGGAGGCCCTCCGGTCCATAAACTACAGGGGCAAGCCCATCATTGCCTGCGTGGCGGGAAAGGAGTTTGCCATGGCCGATGTGATCAGTATGGAAAAAGCAGGAATACCCGTCTTCTCCACGCCGGAGGAGGTGGCCGATGCTCTGGCTATCATGTACCGTCATCAGAAGAGGGTAGAGGCTCAGGGATCTGATAATTGAGAAGCAGGAATGAATTGGATGGGGGCGCAGAAGGATATGTTTCGCTTCCATCAGGGCTCATTTCTGCTCAGACCCGGGTCAGGGCTGAAATGGCTCTTTCCTTCTACCAGCAGCCCAGTAATGCCTGTCTCAGCATCAAAAGGCGCCTTTTCCGGACTACTGCTGCAGAATGGAATTAGCATGTCGCATCCGCGGGATCGAAAGGTTTTTTATACACCAGTTCCTTTTCCTGGCTGAATGAGCGAGGGAACCAAGGAAGAGAGGACGGGCTCGGTCAGGGAGAAGCTCGATCTCAAGAATAAGCTGGATGTCAGAGGCAAGCTGGATTTAGAGGATATGGATCTGGGCATTTCCATGCCCTCCACAAAGCTGGAAGAGTACAAGAGGGTCTTGAAGCTGGCCAGAAAGCCGACTCGCGAGGAGTTCAATATGATCGCCAAGATCTCCATGGCCGGCATAGGAATCATAGGCACAATGGGCTTTATCATCTATGCGCTTCTCACCGAGCTGCCCAGGGCCATTTGAAAATTCCAAAAAAAGTTTTTGGATTAAATAAGCAATAAAGCTTTTCTCTTTCAGCCCAATCCGGATCCGGCTTTGTTCAGGGCCCTTAAAGTGGCCCCGAACTCCGACTCCACCAGTTGAGTCACTCCCATCGTCTTGGGATGCAGATCCAGCTCCACCAGTACATGCTGGTGGCCCAGGTCTCTGAGCGGCCTCACCTGCCGGGGTCCATTGGTTATGGAGAAGACCTCCATTCCCTTTAAAGCCTGGGCGGGGATGGCATGGGGAACGCCGGATACGACTGCAAAGTCATAATGCTTTCGAGCCGTCCACTCTTGTACGGCTTCGCCGGTCACAGGGTATTCGTCCAGCCCTCCGATGAGATCATATTTTACACTCCTCTCCTCGAGGTCGCGGGCAATATTCTGAGCATCTCTTCTCACCTTGGGCAGGCCGACGCTGCTATCCAGATTGGCCAGGCTGTCCACCTGTCTGCCAGCTATCTCGGCTACGGCTGCGGTGATGTCCGCAAACATATAAGCCGTCTCCTTTTTGGCATTGAGGATATTCAGGCCCTTCTTGCCCTCCCGTATCAGTTCCAGGAGCCTGGATGCAGCCTCGTACTTGATGTCCCCTCTCTCCGGAGGCAGATACTCGCTGCTGGCAGCGCCGTGAAGCTTCTCCACCAGCGTCGCCTTCTCCAGAAGGATCTTCTGCCGGTCCAGCTCGGCCTGGTCGATGATTCCTTTATCCCTGGCCGCCTCCAGAGTCAGGACCACTCCCCTGGTATTGTCTCTGTAGCCGGCGTGAACCTCCACCTCCAGGACCGGTATATCCAGCCCGGCATTGAGCACGGCCTGATGCAGGTCGTCGCCTATGATCATGCTGCTACACGTCCCGGAGATGGCCATGAGCCTGGGATGGAAGAGCTCCTGTGCTTTTTTTAAGAGAGCTGTGAGCGGGCCCTGCCCTCCAAATACGAATCCGGCCTCATCCAGAGCGGTGGTGAGAACCCTTACCCCGTCCTCTTCCAGAAGACGGGCGTGCTTGAAGCAGCATCCGCTCGGTCCGTGCAGTATGACCACCTCGGCACCGAGATCGCGCAGAGTGTACAGCGCAGCCACAATGGAACTCGGTCTGGGATGAAGCACAGTCAAATTTTGCACTTCGCTTGCCATTTTTCAATCACCTAAAGCATTTCACAGATGAGAGCAGCCTCTTCGGGCTGCTCTTTTGGGCTTTCTCCAGCCCCTCTTCCAGATCTGCTGCTCCATCCGCCCCCAGCTCCTCTGCCAGGGCTTGCAGCCTCTCTCCAACCAGAATCAGTCTGGCCAGCTCGCCTCTGCGACGGCGCAGCAGATCAGCCAGGACAGGGATGTCCATGCCCTCGCATACGGTCTTGGAGTCCTCTCCCACCACCGCAACCAGATCCGGGCCTCGAGCTCTGTCCAGGGCGCGACTGACATCTCTCACCTTGAGCCCGGAGTTGGAGCAGTCGAATATAATCTGATGCTCCCGCCGCTGGATCTTCATCCGGCCGGGAAAGCCGTCGAAGCCAGAGAGAGCCTGGGCGATATCCCTGCCCTCCACTCCCGCCGCATTCGCAGCCGCAGCAGCAGCGGATATCGCCGTCTGATATCCTGGAAAGTCCAGATCCACTCCTAGCTGCAATTTATACTCTTCCTTTCCCAAGACCAGTCGCTCGGAGCTGGCACAAACACAGCCCTCGGCCCCAAAGGAGCAGTCAGAGGAGATCCGGCTATCACTATTGGCTATGAATTTCATCCCTCTTTTGGCCAGGGAGAGCATCTGCAGCTTGGCCGTGCTGGCCCACCTGCTTCCGGATGCGATCATATAGTCTCCGAACAGGCTGGTCAGGACACCATAGTCAGCAAGGCCGGTCCCTCCCAGAGACACCTCACAGATCAGCGATGAAGCGCTGCTGTCCTTTGCCGCCTGCACGGCGGGGATCACATTGGCCGGAGCTATGGAGAGCCCTTTTTCCAGGAGGAGGGATCTGCCATCCTGCCATATCTCCAAGCCGCGAGTGGTATGAGAGAGTACCCTTCTACTTCGGGAGAGGATGAGAGCCAGCAAGAGGGCGGTGGAGGTCTTGCTGTGAGTGCCCGTAACCTCAAAGATCTCGCCGGACCAGGCATCCCCCCTCAGCAGATCGCCCACAGCCTGATGATGGGAGATCACTGCCTTTCCCTGCCTCCTGGCCGCCCTCAGAGCGGTATTGTCCGGCGAGAGATGAACCGGGGAGACGATCAGGTAGAAGGAGGACAGCTCCGGTGTATGGTGATATACCTCGAAGGCCTCCGCCCGAAGCCCCGACTCGACCATCTTCCGGGAAATGACAGATGCCCCGTGGATGGTATCGAGTACGGCTATCCGAGAGCCTCTTCCGCCCTCTTGCATGCCAGAGCAGCTATGCATTCGTCCACGCCCAGTGGCTCGGCACAGATGACCTCCACATCTCTCCCGCCGACCTTAAGAAGGCCTCTGCGCTTGCTCGGATCTATGCCCATCTCCTGGGGAATATCCTGGCGGGTATGCACGCCGTGGGCCAGAAATAGAGGCAGAGCCACGATTCTGGATACATTGGTCTCTGCAAAGCTGTTCAGTCCCTCGGGGATGGTGGGCTGGTTCATATTAAGATATGCCGTCCGCACCGGGCCGGGGTGATTTTTGCCGATCATCTGGGCGAGCGATTCCACCAGCTCTTTGTTATAGGGCAGGCTGGAACCATGCCCGAGCACAAGTATTCCTACGTCCTTCATGAAAACACCAGTATTACATCTTACTGATCCCGTATTAATTGGCGATAGATTCATAAGTACAAAACCCTTTCGAGGCTGGGGGATTCCGACCATAGGGGTATGGTGGGCGATGGGATTGATGGCCGGCATGGAAAGGATCAGAGGAGGCCGATTCGTGGCATTTTCAGCTATCTTTTTGGCCCAGATCATTTTCGCTGCTCCAGCTTCCGGGCAGGATTTGATTTTATCCACAGAGGAGAACCGCAGCCTGGGAAACTTTACTCTGCAAATTGTGGATGTTGATGCCGATACGACAAAAGTCTGGCTGGAGATCTCCGATCCGGGCGGTCCTGTGCTCAGCCAGATATTGAGTGTGAATGATACCCTATCCTGGAAGAATCTGACCCTGAATGTGGCCAGAATTTATGCCGGCGACATTTCCGATCTGGTTTATCTGAAAATCAACAGCTCAGATTGAGGCGCCGGATGCGGCTGAGAAATGCTTCTCGAAGATGCCGGCGATCTCAGCCGGCTGCTCTATGACAAATACATCCTCCATTTTTCGCAGCCTTTCCACATGCTCAGCATCCTCCTTTCGGATGCGCAGGCGCATCTCGCTGCCGTCGGGGAGGATGGTGGTGATGATTCCGGGCTTATAGTCGCAGGGCATTATATAGGTGGGAACAAATGCCTTTTGAGACATAATGGCAGCATTGGAGAGCAGCGAGTCGGCCAGGCCCAGAGAGATCTTGGCCACGGTATTGGATGTTGCGGGTGCCAAGAGCAATAGCTCATAGCGCTTGACCTGAAGCTGGCCCGCCAGGAAGGGCGAATTGGCATTGATCTCCACCCAGACCTTGTCGAAGTGCTTCTCCAGGTCGTTGAAGAGCTTATAGTATTTGATAACCTGCTCTCCTGCCTTGGAGACAAATACCCGTACATCCACCACATCGTCATATTGCTTCTGCAATTCTATCATGGTTTTGACAGTCTCTTCGATGCGGTCACCACTGCCTGTAATGCCCCAGGCGATCTTTCTTTTCCCTGCCTTGCTGGACAATTGATCAATCCTCCACTTTCTCCAGATCATCTATCTGGCTCATTCATCCTCTTGACCAGTTCAACCGTTTGAGAGAATCTCTTGACCGTCTTTCGCAGAGACCTGAATCCCTCTTCGTCATCCATCGCTCCTTCCAGGCTGTCGCGAGACCAGAAGGTGGCTCCAAGGTTGGCCCCGAAAAATCCCCCGCTCACAGGGATCATGCCGTTGAGGATGTAAAAGGTGTGAATCTGCTGCACCGCCAGCTCCTGGCCGCCCATGCGGTCGCCGCCTACGGCTATGGCCATGCCGGGCTTGGCCCAGAGGATCTGGGTATCTGCAGCCAAGAGGGCGCGGGTTCTGTCCATCAATATCTTGATCTGGGCGCTGACGCCGCCGTTGTAGACCGGGGTGGCCATGACCAGTCCGCTGGCCTCTCTGAAGAGCGGATAGAGTTGATACATATCGTCCTTGATAAAGCATTCCTTATTCTTCAGGCAGTAGTCGCAGTGCCGGCAGGGGCTGATCTGCTTGCCACGTACTGAAAACTGAACCGTCTCCAGGCCCCTCTCCTCCAGCATCTTGAGTGCCTCGCCTAAAATATGCTCCGTGGCCATCCTCCTGGGACTGCCGGATATGCCGAGAATCATGATAGCATATGTGAGGTCAAGATATTTCAGATTTTGCCGGGAGAGGGCGTCTCAGAGATGCTCTTCTTGAAGTCCTCTCCGAGATCACCCACCGGACAGTAGGCTGAGGAGACTCGCGCGTCCGATCCACTGAAGCCTCTGGACAGGCCTTAAGAGCAGTACATCCAGCCGAATTCAGCTACACAATACAGCTTTGTGCCTCTAAAAGAACTGATGATTATTGAAAACTTAATATATAGGATCTGCCTAATTGTTTATAAAAATTAGATCGGTGGGATCATAATATTATGTCCGAAATGACCGAGGATTACCATCCTCTTAATTTAAAAGATAATCAGCATTTGAAGTTTCCTAAATGGTATGAGGAAGGTGCACCAGAAACAAAATTGGACGGTTTTTGGAAGAGACTATTCGGCAAAAGGACAAGATATGAAGACTATTCCATTGCTCAACTTCGATCTATTTATATGGATTTGGAAGGGGATCTTCGAACACTTATTCCAGAATACTCTGGCATATCCAATGACGAAGAGCGAAAGAATGCAGAGGAGATTGGAAGATATATAGTCAATCTCTTGAATGCCACCAAGGGGATGCTTGAGAGCCAAAAGCTGGGAAAGAGGCAGATGATCATAGCTTCAAGCCTTCTTCAAGAGATTGAAGAATGCATCGTATGGATAACGCCACCTTCTCTGGCGTTAGCGCATGCAAATGATCTATCCTCAAGGTTGGCTCAATTGGACTCACCTAATAAAGGTACATATCAAGAGATGCTGAGTAAATGTAAAAAATTTTTAGAGAAATTCAATGATAATTATGGAGGAATGAGCAGGAATGAGACCGAAAATTACCGGGCACGCCTTGAAGAAATTATTAGATTTATTAACACTGAATCATTAAGAGAGAGAATAAACACCGGCCTGCAGATAGAGAGGCTGAGAACACTCAAATTCTGGGGCATTGCTCTATTATCTCTTTTTATACTTGTATTTCCATATATTAGCAACAATAGCCAATGGTTTAAATTTCCAGCCAATATCTTTGTGCACCCAATCTCTGTAGCCTATGTCAGTGCCATCAGCTTTTGTGTAATTGGAGGGATAGGGGGATTTCTTAGCGGCCTATTGCAGGTGCGCGGCTCCAAGACTAACCTGGGAGATTATGAGATCAGCGTTCTGCTATTCCAACTCAGACCGATATTCGGAGCATTTGCAGCTCTGGTCTTGATTACGATCATGTCATGGGGCCTTCTGGATGATCTAATAACGCAAAGAGAGGGATCCTATATCCTGATTGCATTCGTCTCCGGATTCTCTGAGAGATATTTTATTAACTTGCTAAAATTAAATGGTGAAGAGAGCGCTCCGGATGCCACTGCCAAGCCAGCCGAGGAGAATGGACAGATCCAGCAAGGAGATGGAAGCAAGCCTGATAGGGCGGGAGAATAAATTATCATCAAGGCAGCTCTACTGTCCCCACCACCCTCAGCTTGCCTCCCTCGGGATAAGTCAGGACGGCTCTCGCTCCCGGTCGATAGACCAGCATCTTGTCCAGCTTCAGCTTCAGGTCTGCCTTGTGCCAGTCACCTTCAGCCGAGACCGCTTCCACCCTGGCCGGAATGTGCTGCATCCAGTGGCCGATATGAAGGACCATTCCCTCTTTCAGTGGAGCCGGCCAGTACCGCACCAGCTCAACTCGCCCCTGCAAGGCTGAGACCTGCTTTATGGTCTTGTCGTTGGTGAGTATGGTCCCTCGATCCAGATCCTCTACCTCAATTCCCTTGAGAGCTATGCCTGTCCGCTCACCTACGCCCGCTGTATCGAAGTCCTGATCATGCTTCTGGATGGAGCGCACCTGCGCCGTCTTCTCTCCCGGCAGTACCATAAGCACATCATGCTTCTTGAGGCTCCCCTCGGCCAAGGAGCCCAGCACCA
>JAGOLL010000121.1 GCA_017994055.1 Methanothrix sp. | reverse complement strand
CTGGGACGCAGGATATTTGATAACATCAAGAAGGCCATGGCCTATATTCTGGCCATACATGTGCCCATCGCAGGCATCTCCCTGCTTCCTGTGCTTCTGGAATGGCCGCTGGTCTTTTTCCCGGTTCACGTGGTCTTGCTGGAGCTGATCATAGATCCTGCCTGCTCAATTGCCTTTGAGGCCGAACCTGAGGAGGTGGATGTGATGAACCGACCGCCCAGAGACCCTGATGAGCCTCTTTTTAGCAGGAATGCCATCGGCATCAGTCTGCTTCAGGGCTTGAGCGTTCTAGTCATCGTCATGGCAGTCTTCGCCCTCTCCATCTATAGAGGCCAGGATGAAGCTGAAGCCAGGGCGTTGACATATACTACTCTTATTTTTGCGAATCTGGGGCTGATTCTGGCAAACAGATCCTGGTCCAGGACCATTCTGGAGACTATGAGCGCGCCTAATCCTGCCCTCTGGTGGGTGGTGGGAGGAGCCCTGGCCTTCCTGGCTATGGCACTATATGTTCCCTTTCTCCGAGAGCTATTCAGCTTTGCCTATCTCCATTTTATCGATGTTGTCATCTGTTTTGCGGCAGGGATAGCCAGCATTCTCTGGTTTGAAGCTCTGAAGATCCTCAATGGCGGGAATAGGCATAATTCTGGCCTAAATTAGCGTATGATTTGCCAGTGCACAGGGTATGGGCCGGCCAAAGCCTGCCACTCTTTATCCCAATCGATCTCCTCTGCTATATCTTCAGAGTATCTGAGTGGAACCAGCACTGCCATGGATCTGCCCTCAGGACCGATAAATGTGGCTGTCTCACCGGGTGATAGCCTCGCTAGAATATTTCAAGATTCTTTTTAGCTGAATCCACAGAAACCTCTACCAGCATGAGGTACTTATTGGTTTCAAATATTGATTTCCTAGTTTATGTAACCCAAGACATCCCGGTTAGCTAGGACCATGCTGTGGGCCTTAGATCCCGGCTGTCCAAACCAAGCGATACCATGGCATCAGGTCAGATCGGCCTCCTGCCCCCTTTGCCACATAGCAGCATCCAGCATCGCCAGACTGCAGCGAAAGGCGAACCGACGGCCGGGCGCGCCGGGCGGCGGGACACAATGGCGGCCAGGCTTTGGAGAATGATTCGGCTGAAGCTTCGGCTATTCACTTCCGGTTTTTCAGAGATTCAGCTCTCACCTGCCTGTCACTTCGATAACTACATCGGATGAATACTTGCTTGTGATTCCTTTCCAGCTGATCCAGGATCTTCCGCCGGAAAGATCAATAACATTGGCATGCTTCAGGCCATCAGGATTCTTGCTCTGATCCGAGTAATAGGTCAGCCCCTCCGGGATTCTCAGCTTATACCCGAATCTCTGGTAGCCGGAATACACTCCCATCTCTGCCGCAGTGCCGTATTTGTCTGTCCTGAGCACCCATTTGTCTTCCGGCGCTGTTATGCCAAAATCATATGCTCCCGTAGGTCTGGAAACGACCTTTGCGCTGAATTTCTTGGGCAGAGGTGCCGGATCCGATCCCGGCACAATTTCCACTGCATAGAATGGAAAATCGCTTCCTATTCCGCATTGGCCATAGCCGATCCTGCAATATCCTTCCTCGCCCCACGATTTGGACCAGGAGTTCTTGACAATCCAGCATCCTGTAGAGTCGTCATAGCCCACGATGCAAATGGCATGATGCCCCATGAAGCCGCCCCACTGCAGGGAATAGATCTCGTCGCTGTCCACCCAATAAAAGTCCTCATAGACAGCCATGCCGCTTATGAGTGGCCCTTTTCTTGATATGTACTCTTTCGCTTCGGCGATGGTGTAAATCTTCTTCCAGGATGATATTTTATAGAGAGGTGAGGTGCAGAGGGCTGACCCAAGGTAAGGGCAGCATTCCTCCGTCACTGTCCCGGTGAACATGGCGGCATCGAGAATGCGCTCGAACTGAGAGCCTGAGCTGCAGTATCCTCCCCCTTTCTGGAAGAGATACCATTCGGACAGATCGTAATTGAGAGATGAGTTATTGATCAGCCAGGCTGATTCCTCAGCCGCCAGTGCAGCAAAGGCAACGCATGCACCGCAGCCGCTCTGGTCCTTGACCGGAGTCACCATGCTCTTGCTTCTCCAGTCCCAGGAGACGGGATAGGTGGTATTGATGCCCGATGCCTTCATGAGCCGGTTTGCCTCCTCTATCTTGGCCCTATTCTCAGCCAGCTCCTCAGCCGTGACCATCAATCCGGTTGGATAATGCTTGACTGAAATGCCTTGGGCTGCATATTTCCAGGCAGAAGATGGCATGGCCCCACTGGGATGCTTTGATTTTGCCTCTTGCGTTATGGCCTCGGCATAATCACAGAGGAGTTTTGCTTTTTCCCGGCTGCTGCTGAGGATATCCGATATATTTTCGCTGACGCAGCCTTTGCTGAATTGATCCTCAGAGGCAGTCGAAGTGGCGACTGTAAGAGCTGATGCTACGACGCAGAGCATCACTGTAATGCAGATTTCCCATTTTCCTTTCACCATTGCCGGCTCCCCGGAACATGCAATAGTGTTTTATTATAAATAGTTTTTTTAATTTTAAAAGTGACCCTCCAAAGAAAAGCTTAACTTCCCTCGGGCTTATATCATGCACGATGAGGCCAAGAAGCTCTCTTCCTGATTCCAGAGGCAGGCTCTTGAATCAATCTGGAAATTGCTCCTCTTTGTCCTCCTGGATTGGAGGCAGTCTGCGGCCGTGTGATCGGCTGGCAGTTTGCTCTTGTAAGAGGGGAGCCCCACTGGGTCGCGCGCTTCTGTACGCTGCATTGGCGGTACTGATCCTGTGCTCTCTCTCCGCC
>JAGOLL010000120.1 GCA_017994055.1 Methanothrix sp. | reverse complement strand
GTGTGGAGCACCGGAGTGGCGCCCAGGACCACCAGATACGGCGACTGGCAGGTGCCGGACTGGAATATGACCTCGCCAGATCAGGGAATTACCGTGGATCTCTCTCCCGAGGAGGATCTGGTGGGGTAGAAGAGCAGGGAAGACGGACCGCGGTCTATTCTTGCGCAGGGCGGGATCGGGCTCAAAGCGCCCGATCTTCAGCCCTCTTTCTCCTCCGTCGGGCAGCACTTCACTCCTTATTCAGGATTATGCCCTTGTTGGACCAAATCCAACCGTTATCCCCGGTAAGGTTGAAGTCTTCTTAAAGATAGGTTCTCGGCTAAGCTCGCCTGCCAGGACTCGGGGCTATCCGGAGCTTTCATAGAACAGAGAAATCTCCCTGCTGCGATCTATGCCATTTTTCAGTGCCGCCGTCAGGTCATCCCCCATTGCCAGACTCCGGACGATGGCCTCGGTGATCCCCCCTCTGGTGGCCATCTTTTCGATGTAAGCCATTTTATCCGCTTCCTTCTCAAAATGAGGCAGCACATCCCTGGCCCAGGAGAAGATTTCCGGGAAATCGGAGTACTGCCGCGAGAGGCTTCTGCATGCCTTTTCTCCTGCCTCTTCACCCTCGCCTGATGCCAGCAGAGCGGCGGGAAGGCATATCCCTGCTGTAAAAATGTGCATCTGCTCCTCCGCTGAAAGCTCAAAGACCCGCAGGCCGAGCCCTTGCAGAACCTGAGAGAGGGCATTATTGTGAGGATATATGGCAGCAATTCCCTCCCCTTCTATAATGCTGTCCGGTCCGCTGGGCATCATCCTCACCGCATCCACCTCCAGGAGGCGTCTTATGGCCGGCAATGAGACTCCTGCCATGCAGGAGACCACCAGAGCATTCCTGGAAAAAGTAAGAGGCTGCAACTCCGGCAGGGACTGGGGGCGGACGCAGATGAATATGATGCTGCAATCCCGGCAGATCTCCTCGTTTCCCGCCAGGCAAGGCCCCAGCCCGGCGTTAAGGATCTTCTGCAGAGATCCATCGCTTTTCCCCCTGGATACCCTGAGCCGATCAAGAGGAAATCCGCCGGAGACAAGCTGCAATGCTATGGCCCTTCCCAGGTGACCGCAGCCGATTATGCCTATGCTCTTTCCGCCCAGAAAAGCAAGCCGTCTGGCTGCACTGCCCTCTATCAATCCATAGCTCTCGGACGCATTTGGCATATTCCATCCTGGAGGCGCTGACGCCGTCTCTAAAGAATCATCTTCCTTTGCTCTTCTTCTCCAATGCACAGCGTGGCAGCATGCTGGCATCTATGGCCTTGATGTATGGTGCCTGAACCGCAGAGACATAGACCTTGCGTCCGCCCACAGTCAATATTCTATCGGTGGGCTTGGGGGGGCTGATGCGTATGGAGAAGAGCAGAGGCCCCTCACAGGTGGTGGCCACCCGCAAGTCGGTGGAGCGGGCCCGGATGTACTCCTCCATCTCAGGAGTGATCTTGAAAGATTGGGATTTCTCGGACATTGCAGAAAAGTGCTTCCATCCTCTAGAAATAGATTTTCAGGAGACTGTTCTAGAGGCCGATGGCTTTAATATCCAATCTCTCGCATGACCGGGCTGTGAGAAAAAGAAAAGACAGCCACAATGCTAGAGATCTAGCCAGGGAGAGGATGGAGAGGCTCTTCCTTTTGGCGGAGGAGGCTCATCTGGAGCATCCGGAAAGAAGCAACCGTTATGTTCAGATCGCCCGGCGTATCAGCACCCGCACCAGGGTAAGGATGCCTTCCCGGCTCAAGCATCTCTTTTGCCGGCATTGCGGCAGTTATCTTGCTCCGGATAAGGTGAGGATGAGGCTGAGGCAGGGCATCCTTACTGCCACCTGCCTCTCTTGCGGCCAGCAGACCAGAAGGCCTTATCGGCCCGTCAGAGCAGGAGCAATAGAGGCCAGTATAAAGAGAGTTGAGGCCGGGAAGAGCCGGCAGCCATTCTAGTCTATGCTATCGGACGGAGAGACTCCCAACTGATCGTAGCCTATATACTGCATTATGCGCTCCTTCTGCTCTCCAATCAGCTCTCTCTCCCGGGCTAGTATCTCCTTTATGATCTGATCGGCGGGCACATCCCCATCCCAATTCCGCTGCAATATGTCTACAGATCCCGATTGTTTCATTACCTCATTGGCCACAAAGGCGCAGAGGTAGATATCGTCCACATATCCAGCCGGGCCATATCTCTCCTCCGGTATGATGTCCTCGGGAAGAATGAAATAGGCAATGGCCGCTATGACCAGGGGCGACATGGGCTTGGGAAGATCTCTATCGTCCAACAGCCTGGTCATCAGCCGATATAGGGCGGGAGCCTGGGCGATGAGCTGAGAAAATTTGCCTGAATAGCCGGAGATGTCTTTTTCCAGCAGGGAATCAAATCTCTTCAAATTTAGCCTCCTCTCTCCATTTTCGGAATATCCTACGAGTATTGATCCTGAACCAGAGGATCTATTTGCGCCATGCAGTTAATTAACTCTTATGCCCGGAGCCCGGAGAGAAGGACGGCGCTGGTAGAGGATATTGGTAGAGGATATGCACCACAAGAGAATATGATCAAATGTGACGGACGAGTGAGGCCAACGAATCACAGACCATATCCGGCCTGGCTCCGGATAGCCTGGCCACATCTTCTCTATACTTACCGGTCCGGACCAGGATGCCCTGCATGCCCATCTCCTGGGCTCCCAGCACATCGGCATGAATGTCATCTCCGACCATGGCCACATCGTCGGGCTCTAGCCTCAGGTCGTCCAGGGCCATCTGGAAGAACTGCCGGGATGGCTTTCCCATCAGCTCTGCCTTCTTTCCCGTGGCATACTCCAGAGCGGCCACGAAGGGGCCAGCAGAGAGAGACAATCCCTGTGGCTGCTTCCAGTACCGGTCC
>JAGOLL010000069.1 GCA_017994055.1 Methanothrix sp. | reverse complement strand
TTATACCCGTCCGGAGGGTAGGTTGTCCACGTGTTACTGAGCAGTACGCCATGTATTGCTACATTCGACTCGCATGGCTTAGTCGAACCTCGATAGCAGTAACCTCTGGCAGGATCAACCAGAATTCTTCTTCTAGGAAGTATTTGTTTTAATTCCGAACCAGTCGGAATTGGCTGAGTCGCCAAGACCAATGTCAGACACGAAATAGCTCGCGTCTCCACTTGTTTCCTTGTATCGCAGATTGGAACTCGGCCCTTCATCAGATCGGGGTCGCAGCCTTTGTCCTGCGATGCCTCATCGGCCCATTAAGGTTATCAGCTTTGGTATTTAAGCATTTCCCTCAATGCGCTCTTTATACGGAGAATCATTGAAGGGAGCGAATCCCTCTGGCCAATGTCTTACTAAGGCTCTATAATCGCTATCTACAGAGCCTATCGCCCCACCCTTTCAGGCGGGCCGAACCCATCCAATAACTCAGACGTATATAACCCTTTTGCTCAACTGGATCGCGCCGGAATTGGCACCTTAAAAGCCTGGCAGACAAATGAAGGCACATCGCTTAGTTTTAATAACATCATAATCTAAGCTCAGAGATCATAAGGCAGAAAAAAACGCCTGCTGGAGGCCTATTATGGGTTACACACTAACTGAGAAAATTCTTAGGCAGCACCTCGCGGATGGCTCCTATGAACCGGGAAAGGAGATCGGCATAAAGATAGACCAGACCCTTACCCAGGATGCGACAGGGACCATGGCCTATCTCCAGTTCGAGTCCATGGGACTTGAAGAGATTTCTACTGAGCTTTCCGTAAGCTATGTCGATCATAATACCATCCAGGTAGGCTTCGAAAATGCAGACGACCATGCCTACCTGGAGTCCATCGCGAAGAAGTACGGCATCTACTTCTCCCGGCCTGGAAATGGCATCTGTCATCAGGTGCACCTGGAGAGATTTGCCCGTCCCGGCAAAACTCTACTAGGATCAGACAGCCACACCCCTACCGCAGGAGGTGTGGGATCGATTGCCATTGGGGCAGGTGGGCTTGACGTGGCCGTGGCTATGGGGGGCGGAGCTTATTATCTGGCTGCACCGCGAGTTATCAATGTCCGGCTGGAAGGCAGATTGCAGCCATGGGCCGCAGCGAAAGATGTAGTTCTAAAGGTGCTCTCCATCCTGAGCACCAAAGGCAATGTCGGATGCGTCTGCGAATACACGGGAGAAGGCATCTCCAGCCTCACCGTCCCGGAGAGAGCCACAATAACCAATATGGGGGCAGAGACTGGTGTCACCACCTCCATATTCCCCAGCGACGAGCAGACCCGGCGGTTTCTGAAAGCCCAGGGAAGAGAAGAGCATTGGACACCGCTCGCTCCGGATAGAGAAGCCGCTTACGATCAAACCATCGATATAGACCTCTCTGAGATAGAGCCCCTCGCTGCTGCGCCCCACAGCCCGGGAAATATCGTCCGGATTAGAGATCTGGACCTGCCGGTAGATCAGGTTATGATCGGCTCGTGCACCAATTCCTCTTATGTGGATCTCATGACCGTAGCGGCAATGCTGAAAGGCAGACACCTCCCATCAGGCGTCTCTCTGGGAATTGCGCCCGGCTCGCGACAGGTGCTCAATTCCATAGCCAGGAACGGCAGCCTCAGCGATCTGATATCCTTCGGAGCCAGAATCCTGGAGTCGTCCTGCGGCTTTTGTATCGGCAACAGCATGTCTCCCTGCACCGATTCGGTCTCGGTTCGGACCAGCAATAGGAACTTCAAGGGCAGATCCGGTACCCACAGCGCCAACGTTTATTTGACCAGCCCGGTAGTGGCTGCTGCATCCGCCCTCACCGGCAGGATAACCGATCCCAGAGATCTCAGCATGGCCGTTCCCAGAATAGAGATGCCGGAGATTTTTGATATAGATGACAGCATGATCATACCGCCTCTTACTGCGGCCGAGCGGGCCGAACAGACGATCTGCCGGGGCCCCAACATAGGAGAGCCGCCTATGAACAGCCCTATGCCCGAGGAGATCTCCGGAGAGGTGACCATAAGGGTTGGAGATCTGGTGACCACAGATCATATCATGCCCGCCGGCTCTCGCCTCAAGTACAGGTCCAATGTCCCCAAGTACTCAGAGTTCGTATTCGAGCCCCTTGACAATAGCTTCAGCGCCCGTGCTATCGCTCTCAAGGATAAGGGAAGACATAACATCATCGTGGCCGGATCCAGTTACGGACAGGGCTCATCTCGAGAGCATGCTGCCCTCTGTCCCATGTACCTGGGTGTGAAAGCCATAATCGCCAAATCAATAGAAAGAATACATGCCGCCAATCTGGTCAACTTCGGCATAGCCCCATTCAGCTTTGTCCAGGAGGCAGACTGGGAGAAGCTGCCGGAGAAGACTGAGATCACAGTCCCATCCATTCGCAGATCACTTGAGGCAGGAAAGAGCGATTTTATTGCCCTGGCTGGCGATGAGAAGATCAGCCTTAAATTGAGCCTATCACAGAGGCAGAGAGATATGCTGCTGGCAGGAGGGCTGTTGCCCTTCACAGTGGAAATGGCAAAGAGAAAAGGTGATTAGGAGAGCAGCTCTGTCTATACAGTCAGAGCCTCTCTTTTTTCCTCGTGTTGTATGAGCCTTTAAGCATTTAAGAGACTGGTTATGCTGGCAGAGAGCATCTTTCCCTTGATCTCCTTGCTGGGGGTGCCGCTGCTCTCATATGCCTTCAGGCTTCCCGCATTCAGAGAGTAAGATGCTTCGGATTGGATATCGAATATGCTTTTGATGCTTCTGGTCAGAGACTGTGTATTTCTCTCTGTGGCGCCCAGAGTTGGGGCTGCTACACTGCCATTGAATGACGTGGCCTTGAGCTGCAGGGGGCTGTCAAAGCTCAATGGGAAATGATTCATCCAGATTTGCATCTCCGGTGTGCCACCGGCAACGCTAAGATTCTTCTGGCTGGCGATGTAATTGCCCCAATAGGACTGTACATTGGGCTCAAAGGTGGATGTGCTCGGTGCATTGTAGAAAGCCTGCTGGGAGCTGCTGTAGCCCTGACCCAGACCGCTCATGGTCTGAGCTCCGGCAAAGCCTATGAGGCAGGTTAATGCTGCCAATAATACTATAGTTTTCATATTGATTCATCCTTTTTTATTTAGTTTCTATTCCTTGCTCGAAATCTGTCCCAACCTATTTATTCCTTATTGGTAGGGATGCGAGCATGCCGGACCGCTTCGAGATACTGCATAAGGATCTGGCCGGAAGAATAGGCCGGCTTAACACACCTCACGGCAACATCGAGACCCCTTGCCTGATGCCCGTGGTCAATCCCCATATCCCACTCATTTCGCCAGCCGAGCTAAAGGAGATGGGTGCGGATATGATAATAACCAACAGCTACATCATCCACCAGGATGAAAAGCTGAAGCATCAGGCTCTGGAGCGGGGCCTGCACGATCTTCTCGGCTTTGCCGGGCCCATCATGACCGACTCAGGAGCGTTTCAGCTATCGGTATATGGGGATATAGAGGTCTCATCTCTGGAGATACTGAATTTTCAGTTTGCAATCAAATCGGACATCTCCGTTCCCCTGGATATACCGACGCCACCCGATGTTCCAAGAGAGAGGGCGGAGATGGAGCTGCAGACAACCGAGGAGCGGCTGCTTGAGGCCTCTAGCCTGGAGAGGGAGGGCCTTTTGGCCGCTCCCATACAGGGCTCTACTTATCCTGATCTGAGAGAGAAGGCAGCCCAGTTTGCATCCGATCTGCCCTTTGACCTCTTCCCGGTGGGCGCGGTGGTCCCCCTCATGGAGGCCTACCGCTATTCCGATCTGGTGGACGCTGTGGTTGCGGCCAAAAAGGGACTGGGCTCGGGCCGGCCGGTGCATCTTTTCGGAGCCGGCCATCCCATGATTTTCGCCCTGGCAGTAGCCATGGGCTGCGATCTCTTCGATTCGGCGGCTTATGCTCTCTATGCCCGGCAAAATCGCTATCTTACGGTTCAGGGAACCGGAAAGCTGGAGGAGATGAGCTACCTTCCCTGCTCCTGCCCCGTCTGCCAGAAGCATACCCTAAAGGAACTCATGAATAGCCCGGAGAAAGCCCGTCTCCTGGCCCGGCATAACCTCTATGTCTCCCTGCAGGAGATCCGGCAGGTGAAAGAGAGCATTCGCGAGGGCTCATTATGGGATTTATTGGAGGTGCGCTGCCGCGCTCATCCCAGGATGCTGGACGGCCTGCGGAGGCTGGCATCAAAGGGAGAATGGTTGGAGAGACTGGACTCGGCCCGCAAGTCCACCTTCTTTTGCACCAGCCCCGAGGGCTCCCTGCGGCCTGAGGTGGTACGCTACGCCCGGCGCATAGACCGAATATCTTTGCAGGGAGAGGTGCTGATCACCGATGACTCGCATATGGACACCAGCGGCTTTGACCGGGTTTTCTACTGGAAGCCCCCCTTCGGGCCTTTTCCTGCCGAGCTGGCCGAGACCTATCCCTTCAATGCCGAGGTGCCGGAAGAGGCCGACAGAGCTGCCTTGGAGCAGGCATACAAGTGCCTGCATAATCTGATCGGCTCCAATCCAGGAACCAGATTTTGCGTGAGGCTGAAGACAATGGAACTATAGAGATCGCTGCCAAGAGTCCTGGAAAAGACAAAAACAAGCGAACATTTACCGTTCAATTACAGAGAAATAAGTCCTTAAAGCAACCGTAAGCGTTTTGTGAAGGGATATCTGAAAGGAGAAAGAGAGTGATGAAATTGAAATCAATATTATTCGCACTTATGGCAGTGGCCTGTATTGCCTTTCCCCCTGCCTTCGGGTATGATGCCGCCCAGCAAGCCATGATCAATGGAACAACGCTATCATGGAAGATGGCTACAGCCTACGCCGCTCAGGATGTCCCTGCATTCAATGCCCTGGCAGATCAATGGAACGCCTGGGTCAGGCAACACTTCGGCGAAGATGCCAACTTGCTGATGCAGAAAATGACCGGGCCGGTGGATCTTACAAAGCCCTACATCCTGGCAAACAATAGCAGCAGCGGGATAGTGCACAAGATTGACGGCATGAACCAGATGAACACGAGCTATACAACCAATGATGTAAATATGCTGCCAAAGGGAGTGGATCCAACTAAGTTAAAAGCCGTAAATCCCTGGCAACAGGGCGGCGCAGAATACCTGAGCGGGGTTTAGCCCGGCCTCAATCTTCAATTTTCGCTTTTAATGACCTTAGGGTTCCGGTATGGAGCAGATCCTGCCCTTCTCCGAGAGTAGCAGGGCCACGCACTCCAGATGGGGCTGGGCGCCGGGCAATGACCTCGCCACCTACAGAGACCACCCAGGATACGGACTCGGGCACTGGTATCCGGTTCTTCAGAAAGACATTGCTGCCGATGTCTATGTTGCCCATAGTGGATCAGATGTCTCACTTTGATTCAAACACAGCAGCCGGCCGGTCTGACCACCTTCTCTTGCTCATTGCAATAATATTCATCTATGTGTTCACCTTAAATGATGAACTATGATCATCCAGCAGTTTTTCGTCTCCGGCATAGCCCACAGCTCCTATCTGGTGGCGGGCAGCAAGGCCTGTGCGGTTGTCGATCCGGAGCGCGACATCGGCCGCTATCTGGATGCTGCAATGCAGATGGGGCTGCGGATCACCCATATACTTGAGACTCACCTTCATGCCGACTTTGTATCCGGGCATCTGGAACTGGCCAAGGCGACCGGTGCTCCGATCTATGCCCCCAAAGCCGGAAATTGCTCATATCCCCATATTACCCTTCAGGAAGGGGATCAGATCAAACTCGAGGATATGGTCTTCTCCATCATTGAGACAGCCGGCCACACCCCTGAGCATATCTGCTATATTGCCACGGATACCGGGAGGGGAGAGACGCCTGTGGCGGTATTCTGCGGCGACACCCTCTTTGTGGGAGATGTAGGCCGGCCCGACCTCTTTCCAGGAAGATCAGAGGACCTGGCTTCCTCGCTGTTCGATAGTCTCCATGAAAAGATTCTCAGGCTTCCGGAGGAGTGCGAGGTCTATCCCGCCCATGGCATGGGATCTCTCTGCGGCAGAGCCATGAACGCCAAGAGGACCAGCACCATTGGATACGAGAAGAAGTACAATTACGCCCTCCAGATAAGAGATCGCCGGGAATTCGTCCACGCCCTAACCTCAAATATGCCCCAAGCCCCGGATCACTTCTTCCGCTGCTCCGAGATTAACCGCCTGGGCCCGGCACAGATGCAAGATCTGACGCCGCCTGCGCCTATGGATCCCCGATCCTTTGCCCAGAGAGCCAGCTCGGGCCAGGCGGTGGTGCTGGATGTGAGGAGCTATCCCGCTTTTTCCGGCTTGCACATACCGGGGGCCTGGCACATCGATCTGGCCGGAAGCTTCGCTACCCAGGCAGGCTGGATCATACCTGCCGAAAGAGAGATCCTGCTGGTGGTGGAGGGAAGGGAGCAGATAAAAGAAGCAGCGCTACAGCTGTACCGGGTGGGGCTCGACCGCGTCGCGGCATATCTTGATGGCGGGATGCTGGCCTGGGCGGCCAGCAGCCTGCCGATAGGAAGGGTCCCGGTCATCTCTCCGGAGCAGGCGCATGAGCTCTTAAAGTCAAGGAAAGCGACACTAATCGATGTCAGATCTGTGGAGGAGAAGACAGCGGTGCATGTAGAAGGATCTATCGATATCCCCTGGCACGATCTGCGGGCCCGCTACAGTGAGCTTGATCCGCAGAACCGATACATATTGATGTGCAAGGGCGGGCAGCGCGCCAGCATAGCCGCAAGCATTCTCAAGATGCGCGGATTCTCACGGATCTGCAATCTGGCGGGAGGCTTTTTGGCCTACCAGCGGGCGGGCTTTATTTCTTAGCCGATCGGCTCTGCCCTTAATTCTTGCAGGTGAGTTAAAATGATCGAATGGCTGACGGCGGCCTCATGGTCGCCTTATCTGGTGGGAGCGGGAATTGGCGTGCTTATATGGACAGCTTTCCTCCTCTCCGACCGGCATTTAGGCTGCTCAACGGCCTATTCCAAGACGGCAGGAATGATAGAGTTGGCGATATCCCGCCAAAAAACGGTGAGCATGCCCTACTACAGAAAGATCCCTGCAACCATCGACTGGCAGTGGATGCTGGTTGTAGGGACCATAATTGGATCGGCCCTCTCTGAATATCTGTCTGGAAGCTGGAGAGTATCAATGATACCGCCTCTCTTTGAACAGTCATTCGGAGCCGATGAACATCTGCGCCAGGCTGTTGCTCTCGCAGGCGGCATCCTCATGGGCCTGGGAGCCCGCTGGGCGGATGGCTGCACCTCGGGGCATGGCATCTCCGGAACCCTTCAGCTATCTCTGGCAAGCTGGATTGCAGTAATATGCTTTTTTGCCGCCGGGATCATAGCGGCAGGCCTGATCTATGGCTTTTCCTTTCTCTGAGGAGGCATGAGCATGGTTTTTGATAAGATCAGATCCGGTAACAGGGCCCAGAAAGCTCTGGGCCTGCTGTCCGGCCTTGTCTTTGGATTTCTGCTCCAGAAAGGTGGCCTGACCGAATATGACGTCATCCTCGGCCAGCTCCTCCTCACCGATTTCACTGTGGTCAAGGTGATGCTCTCGGCTATCCTGGTGGGAATGGTGGGCGTCTTCGTCATGAGGTGGAAGGGCCTCGTCCGCCTGCAGATCAAGCCGGGATCAATTGGTTCAACGGTCCTGGGAGGAATCATCTTCGGGGTGGGGTTTGCCATCCTTGGCTACTGTCCGGGCACAGCCGCAGCTGCATTTGGCGCGGGAGCCATTGATGCATTGGTGGGGATGATTGGTATGGTCATCGGTGCCGGTATCTTCGCCCGCCTCTATCCCGTCCTGGACCGTCTGATTTTAAACTGGGGCGCATTCCACGCCGACACCCTGCCGGAGCTGATTGGCCTTAAGCCGGAAATCGTTGCTGCCGTTACTGCCGTTCTTATCCTCGAGCTGCTCTACCTGCTCGCCACTCATGGACTATGATGACAGGAGAGATCGCTGAGCCTATGGTTATATACGATCGCCTGCCAAAAATTGTCTATGGCCTTCAGCTCTCATACGATATTCTTCGATCTGGGCAACACACTAGTCTCGAGGATAGGCGATCAACATCGTCTTTATCGCGATGCTCCTGAAACCCTGAAGGCTCTCTATGATCGAGGCTATCGCATGGGGGTGCTCTCAAATTTGGAGGGCGATATCACCGCCGATGATGTCTATGAATTCCTAAAGGAATGCGGCATTGCCTCCTACATCGAATATGATCTGATCACCATCTCCTGCGCCCTGCCCGGCAATATCCAAAAGCCGGATAAAAGGATCTTCGATCTGGCCCTCAAGAAGAGCGGGCTCTCCAAGGCAGGGGATGAGAGCATCTTTGTGACTGAGGAGATGGAGCACATCCTTGCTGCCCGCCGCTATGGTTGGAGGGCTATATTGAAGCGAAACTGGGGCGAGTGCAGGCCGGAGGATGGCGAATGCGTCAACAGTCTGTCCGGACTGCTTAAACTGCTGTGACACAGAATCGCGATCATGCCGGCGAAAGAGCAAAGCAGGAATGCTCAGTCTCGCTTCGTTTTAGGCTGCTCTGCCGGCAGATATCTCTCAAATCGCTGCTTATGGATCAGATCTAACACTGGAAAGAGCTGGGCTGGCGGTTCTTCATGGCCTCAAATCAGTCCTGCTGTGGCGAAATATATACATATCAAAACATCACAATTAATCATTGTGATATTCCATGATCCGATTTGTTATCGCATGGATGGCCCTCTGGCTCATTGCCGCCTGGATACTGGCCGGTCCCAACAAAGTGGTTAGAGTTTAAGGAAAACTTGCGGGACTGCATAGCCTTGAGCCATGAAAATTGCCCCTCCGGGGGATTGTCCAGCCACCCGGTAGATCGATATCAGAGAAAATAATTTCTATCCCGCCAGCAGTAATGCAGTTTATGATGTGCTTCATGCCGGACATTTAAAATATAATGCCACCTTCTTTTCTGATAATTTATTGCCGATCCAATATTCTTGTTTGAACAAAAGGCTTAAGTATTTTGTATAAATCTGCCTCTTTCGACAGAATCCGAACAGAAGGTTTTATTAGAATGATTGGCATGGATCGATTAGGGGCCTGGATAACCAAAAATCCATTGATAATCATTGCCATAGCGGCTCTTATAACTGTAGCCTCTCTTCACTACGCCGGGTTTATACAGAGCCAGGGCATGACCACAGAGTCCTTCGTCTCAAAGGATTCTGCTCTCTATCAGCTTTATGACCATCTCTATCAGGAGAACTTCGGCTCGGATGGAAATATCATCCTCATAGAAGGCGACGATGTGGCCAGGGCCGAGGTACTGCAGGCTGGCCTTCGCCTTTCCGATCACATGAAAAATGTTGAGCATGTTCTGGGGGTGCAGAGCCTATCGGACATCGTTGCCGATGCGGAGTATCAGAGCAGCGGCACTCGCCGTATCCCCTCTCAGGAGAAAATAGACCAGATCCTGGCCGACTCCGGTATGGCGGTGCAGTCCCTTATGCCCGACCGCAAGCATTCTCGAATTATCATTGCCATGCCCACCACCTCCATCCTGACCGAAGCGCAGAGAAGCAAGCTTCTTTTAGAGATACATGAAGCAGCAGAATTTGCCGATTTTCCGGCGGGCTACGGCATCACCATCACCGGCGATCCATCCTTCCAGGCAGCAATTATGGAGACCATGAACAGCACCAATGGCAGGGTCCTGGCCCTCTGCGGTGTGCTGATGATCCTTGCCCTGCTTTTTTTCTTCAGGCATGTCCGATGGCCTCTGCTTCCCATACCGGTGATAATTCTGGGGATCATCTGGACCTTCGGGGCCATGGGCTTATTTAATATAAAAATGGGCATGACCACATTTGCTGCCTTCCCCATTCTGATTGGAATCGGCATAGACTATGCCATTCAGTTCCACAACCGTATGGATGAGGAATTGAGCAAAGGAGTGCCTCTGGTGCAGTCTGTGGTCAATACAACAAAACATGTGGCCATTCCTGTGGCCGTGGCATTGATTGTGACCCAGGCAGGATTTGTCTCCCTTCTCAGCTCCACCGTACCCTCCATCAATGATTTCGGAAAAATGTGCATCATCGGCCTGATCATGTGCTATCTCTCCGCCCTCTTCGTCAATGTGACTGTCCTTTATCTGGGGGAGAAGAGAATGCCGCGAGAGAAGAAAGCTGGCCATGCCTACCAGGGATCGGCGACAGGCGCTTTCATACAAAAAACGGCAGCCTTCAGCATCGAGCGTTGGAAGCCCGTCTTGGCTCTGGCGCTGCTGCTGGCCCTGGCGGGAAACTATGCCGATACTAAGGTACCCATTGAGACCGATTCCAAGAATTACATTCCCCAGGATCTCTCGCCCCTCATAGATCTGAGACATATGAAGGATATCTTCGGAGGAACTGACTCCATCAAGTTCCTGGTCCAGGCGGATGACATCACCGATCCGGAGAACCTGAAATGGATGGATGATTTCGGCAGCTACCTGCTCAGATCAAGGGAGGACAGGACGGAGAAGACCGCCAGCATAGCCACATACATTAAGGCTGCCAATGGGGGTGAGCTGCCTCAAGAAAAGGCCAGAATAAGGGAGATCATATCATCCCTGCCCTCTTCCATAACCAGCGCCTACATAGCCGGACACAACCTGGCGGTAATCGATGTGAATATCGGCGATGCCCAGTCCAATCTGGGCACGGAGGGCATGAAGAGGCTGGTAGAATCCTATGAGCGCGACCTGGCCTGGAATAGCCCCCCTCCCGGCATCTCCGTCCATATCACCGGCCAGCCGGTGCTCATGACCACGGTCATGGATGCTCTGACCTCGGGAAGGGTGGAGATGTCCCTGCTGGGCCTGCTCATGATCTTCATACTGCTGCTTATCATCTACCGGGATCTGATCAAGGCTTTGCTGCCTGTCCTGCCTATGTTGGTGGTGATCGGATGGATGGGCCTGGTGATGCTCTATGGCGGTCTGAAGTACACCCCCCTCACCGCTACTCTGGGCGCTCTGGTCCTGGGCGTGGGATCGGAGTATGCCATATTGATGATGGAGCGCTTCTATTAGGAGCTGGAGAACGTTGGCAATCCCTACGAGGCGATGAAGATCACCGCCAATCGCATCGGCTCAGCCCTGGTGGCATCGGGAATGACGGTCACCTTCGGATTTGGAGCCCTCATCGCTTCGCCCTTCAATATCATCAGCAACTTCGGGGTGGTGACGGTGATGTCGGTGGTTTTGGCTCTGGTCACCACATTCACTGTATTCGTGGTCCTGGCTGTAAGGATGGAAATCCAGCGTGAGGTATTTGAGAATGCAAAGCAGGACCTTAAAAAGGCAATTGCGCTAATGAACAACCAATTATGGAGAAGAAGCAATGAAAGTTAAGTATGCCCTATCCTTGGCTCTTATGCTGACCCTTCTGGCTACAGCTAGTGCCCAGAAAACCTACATACCCTATGAGCTGGGTGGAGACAATTATTATACCATGTACGGCAGCCCGGATATCTCGGCAAGCGTCTCCGGTACGGACGAGTTCGAGCGGGGAGATACAGTCACCCTTTATCTGGATCTGACCAACTACGGCAGGATACTGGGCTTCAAAGAGGACCAGACACCGCAGAATCCAAAGGAATACGCCCTGGCTGCCTCAGAGCTGCAAAAAGAGTACTCCAAGCCCACTGCTCTGGGGATCACTGCCACTCTCGTCTCTCTAAACCAGCAGATCGAGGTCAAGTCCGGAGACCAGGTGGTCGAGTCCCTCAAGTCGGGAGACAAGACCGAGCAGCCCCTCAAGTTTTCCATAAAGATTGGAGAGCATGCACCGGCGGGGGAGTATTCCCTCCGGTTGAATCTCTCCTACGACTATCAGGACAATGTCCGGGTCTATGCCAGCAAGCTTCTGTCCGAAGGAGGAGCAAATAATCTGGTCAACTACCGGGAGTCCTATGTCTATCAGAAGGCCAATCAGAGCGCGCCCATCAGCCTGATAGTCAAGCGCCAGGCGGACTTCGAGATACTCAATGCCTCGGCCAGCCTCTCCGCCGGATCCAAGAAGCAGGAGGTATCTGCCACCTACAGGAACATCGGAGAGGAGCCCATCCGGGATGCCGTGGCCAGGCTGTCCATATTCAAGCCCTTCTCCTCCACCGATGATCAGGCCTTCATAGGGAGCATGCAGCCGGGAGAGGAGAAGGCGGTGCTCTTCCGGATAGATGTCGATTCCGATGCCACGGCCAAGGAGTATGGAATCAATAGCGAGATCAAGTACACCGATATCTATGGCGACACTGTGATCTCGGAGAGCATGAAGATACCGGTGACGATCAATCCCGCCGCCCGATCCCTGCTTTGGCCGGCTCTAGCCGTCTTGGCCATCCTGGCCGCAGCAGGCGGATACATGTATCGGCGCAGGCAAAAGGCCTGAATAAGCCGCATCTTCCTTTTCCAGGAGAATGATGGGCTAAGATGATTGGATGTATGCAGGGTGGTGGCGGCAATGGATGAGATGAGGCTGGCGAGCTGGGATGATCGATTCTGGGCCTGGCTGATAGATGTCCTGCTCATGAGCATCCTCTGGCAGAGGATCCTGA
Source organism: Methanothrix sp. (assembly GCA_017994055.1). GTDB lineage: Archaea > Halobacteriota > Methanosarcinia > Methanotrichales > Methanotrichaceae > Methanothrix. The sequence continues at coordinate 866 of JAGOLL010000069.1, read as the reverse complement.
CGGCGCAAGAGTTAAGCGCCTTCCGCCCGGAGGGGATCGCGCTGCTTGGTTTTATCCTCTTCGTCTACTGGACGGCGCTGGAGGGGTATAGAGGGCAGTCCTTGGGCAAGATGCTCCTCAATATCGTGGTCACAGGTCCGGTGGGCGAGTGCATCCGGTTCAGGGATGCGGCAATGGAGGCTTTTGGAAAGGCATTTCTGCTGCCTCTGGACTGTCTTATAGGGTGGCTGTACTTCAGAAAGAGCAGGCAGAGGCTCTTCAGCCGGCTGGCGGACTGCATAGTCGTCAAGCGGACGGAGTAGAAAGCAGAGACAAATGCCCTGAGGATTGGCTCCAAAAAATAGAAAGGCGGGACGGCAGCGGAAAGCCAAAGGCAGCTTTCCGCTCTGCTTTAGCTCTCTTCAGTATCCCTTCTCCGTTCTGGTCCCGTTGTTGTAGAACTTGAAGCGATCCCGGTCTTTGTCCTGCATCAGCACATAGCCCACCCTTTTGTCGTCCAGGTGCTCGGCATACTCCTCGGCTGCATCCTCCCGGCAGGATGGGCAAGCGCCCCGGGAAATGGAGACACAGAAGGCGCTGTTTAAAATACCATAGCCCCTCTGGGCCGAGGTCATGATGGTCATATAACCGGAGCAGTCGGGGCAGAGCCGGACCACTTCCTCCTGGTTCTCATTGATCATGTCTGTGTCGTAGAAGATGCGCCTCTTGCGGCGGTAGAAGTCGCCCAAACTTTCCAGCGCCTCCTCCACCATCTCATCCCTCTGCTCCCAGATCTTCTGCACCTGGGATACGGTGTGCTCTATCTCATGCTTCATCTCCGAGGACTGGACGAAGCGACCGGGCACAAAGTCAGGTTCCCGGACGTG
>JAGOLL010000119.1 GCA_017994055.1 Methanothrix sp. | reverse complement strand
TTATCATCTTTATCCGGCCAGAATCTCTTGTAAAAGCCAAAACCGTACATTAGAATGATATTCGTAAAATCATAATCGGCAGGATAAAAGCCCTTCCAGTACCTGTCGTTCCAGATGGTCATGCTGGATGGATCAAAGGCCCAGTTTACATTATCCATGATTTCAAGATGGGGAGAATTGATCAGTGCTTGGGCGGGAAATTGGCTTCTGCTCTTCTTATACAGTCTGGCCAATTCCTCTCTGGTGCAGTACATAGGATGCTGGGAGGTACAGGGCAGAGAGGAGATAGTACTCATCTGAATATACATGATAATCTAAGCTATTTAGATATTTTGGGAAGGTAAAGGAGGCGGCTCAATGAAACCTCATGGGGCGGAGGCGGAAGGGCATCTAGCCTTTTATAGAGAGCCGATCTCCTTCTCCAGCCTCTTTATAGTATCGCGTAGCTGTATGGCCCTCTCAAACTCCAGCCTCTCCGCTGCCGCCCTCATCTCTGCCTCCATCTCTATGATTACATTGGGCAGGTCGGATTTGGGAATATGCCTGGTGTCGGTGATCTCCACCGCCTTCTCCCGGATGGGCTTCTTGATGGTCTTGGGCACAATGCCATGCTCCTGATTGTAAGCCATCTGCATAGCCCGGCGCTTCTCCGTCTTTTCCACCGCTGACCTTATTGAGCCGGTGATGCTGTCGGCATAGAGGACCACCCGGGAGCTGGCATTGCGGGAGGCGCGGCCTATGGTCTGGATCAGGCTCTTCTCATCCCTTAAAAAGCCCTCTTTGTCTGCATCCAGGATGCCTATGAATCCCACCTCGGGTATATCCAGCCCCTCTCGCAGAAGGTTGATTCCCACCAATACATCGAATCGACCCAGGCGGAGTTCCCGGATGATCTCAGTTCTCTCCAGGGTATCGATATCAGAGTGTAGATATCGGGCCCGGATATCATTCTGGGCTAGAAAGTCGGTCAGCTCCTCGGCCAGCCTTTTGGTAAGCGTGGTGACAAGAGCCCTGTCTCCGGCGGCAACGATCTTCCGGATCTCGGCCATGACATCCCTGACCTGACCATCTATGGGCCTGATCTCCACCAGAGGATCGAGCAGGCCGGTGGGCCGGATGATCTGCTCTACCACCTGAGCCGAGCGCTCCAGCTCATAGTCTCCCGGCGTGGCGGAGACGAAGATCGCATTTTTCATATGCCTTTCGAACTCCTCAAAGCGCAGAGGACGGTTGTCGTAGGCGCTGGGCAGGCGGAAGCCATAGTCGACCAGGCTCTTCTTGCGGGATCGGTCGCCATTATACATGGCTCGAAGCTGGGGCAGGGTCTGGTGGCTCTCGTCTATAACCAGCAAAAAGTCGTCGGGAAAATAGTCCAGAAGGCAGTATGGCGCCTCGCCCGGCAGGCGGCGGTCGAAATGACGGGAGTAGTTTTCTATGCCCTTGCAGCTTCCCGTCTCGGAAATCATCTCCAGGTCATGCAGCGTCCTCTGCTTGAGCCGGTGGGCCTCGATCATCCCCAGCTCCGGCAAGCGCTCTTCCAGCTCGGCCATGATGGAGTCCATGGCCGCCTTCTGCTCTTCCTCCGGAATGACATAATGTCTGGCCGGATAGACGAAGAAGTACCTGAGTTCCTCTTTAACCTGCCCGGTCTGCCGGTCCACCTCAGAGATGCGGTCGATCTCATCGCCGAAGAGCTCTATTCTGATGATGTCGTTGAAGTAGCCGGGAACCAGATCTATGGTGTCGCCTTTGACCCGGAAGCGGCCAGGAGCAAGCTCAATCTCATTTCTCTGAAAGAGTATGTCCACCAGGCGGGCCAGGATCTCTTTTCTGGATATGCTCTCCCCCACATGGATCTCAAAGCCCATCTTCTGGAAGTTCTCCGGATTGCCTAGTCCATAGATGCAGGAGACGGAGGCGACCACGATCACATCTCTCCGGGAGAGAAGGGATGCGGTTGCCGCCAGCCTCATCTGCTCAATCTTGGGATTGATGAGGGCATCCTTTTCTATGTACTGGTCCTTGGAGGGGATGTAGGACTCCGGCTGGTAGTAATCATAGTAGGAGACAAAATACTCCACCCGGTTTTCAGGAAAGAACTCCCGGAACTCATTGTAGAGCTGGGCGGCCAGGGTCTTGTTGTGGGCTATGACCAGGGTGGGCCGCTGCAACTTATAAATGACATTGGCCACGGTATAGGTCTTGCCCGAGCCGGTCACGCCCAGGAGGGTATGAAAGCTGTCCTTTTGCCCGTTGTCTGCCATCAGCCCGGTGGCAAGCTTCTCTATGGCCTGAGGCTGGGAGCCGGTGGGCTGGAAGGATGAGACCAGACGGAACTTCTGCTCGGAGGCAGAGTCAGGGTAGGATACGATTCGGGATAGATCTTGGGGCATATTCAACTGGAGAGAAGCTTTATCATTCCTGGCTATGAGCTTTGCTTATATGTTGAGGCCTGTATAAAGACTGCCCTCCAAGCCATCAGAAAACCTGAAATCCCCGGCAGGCATGGTGCATCTGATGGATACGACAATAAAAAGCAATGCACTAACGGTTCAGGATCTCAGGTCTCTATACCTCCCCATCAAGCCCCAGATCGAATCCCGTCTAGAGGACTTCGCCCACATCTGGGAGACGGCATCGGATGAGGAGCTATTCCGGGAGCTGATCTTCTGCCTGCTCACTCCCCAGTCCAAGGCCAAGACCTGCTGGAGGGCGGTGGAGCGGCTGGATAGAAAGTGCATGATCGAGGGGGCCGGGCCGGAGGAGATCACCCGGGAGCTGGTGGGAGTTCGGTTCAATCTGAGAAAGGGAGAGTACATCCCACATTCCGCAGTTTCAGTTCATCCCGTAATAATTTTTGCATTCCGGTCCCAACAACAATAGGATTGTCTTCTGCGGTCCGCTCAGATTCACGCTGACTTTAATAATTTTGCCACTTTCGAT
>JAGOLL010000068.1 GCA_017994055.1 Methanothrix sp. | reverse complement strand
ATTCGCCCCCCCGAAGTTGGCATTGCCGCTGAAATTCGCCCCCCCGAAGTTGGCATTGCCGCTGAAATTCGCCCCCCCGAAGTTGGCATTGCCGCTAAAATTCGCCCCCCCGAAGTATCCGTTCCTGGTGAAATTGGAGCCGGACAGTTCGACTGGCATCTCAAGAATTGAGCTATTAACGTTAACAAGGCCCTCGAATACGGAATCGTTAATCCTTATGAGTGATGTGATATTTTTTGGCAGCCTCTCCCTGCTCAGATCCAGATCGCCCCTGACCACGACGTGATCGTATTCCACCGGCTGGCCCGCCTTGACCTTCGCCACGATCTCTCCGGCATCGATCACCTGCATGGGAACGCCAGACGAGCCCTCGGCTCCAGCAGCCTCAAGGGCAGTCACTGCAAGCAACAGAAAGACCATTGCGGCGATCTTAATCGTGAGAATCTCCAACCTTGATGGATAATATTACCAGCATTAGAATGAAAGGTTTTTGGATAGTCCGGCCAGGCTGAACCAGGGAACATTCTTATATGGCTTGCCCGCCCCTTAATTTCCCGAATCATTATGGTCCTGGAAAACTTAGGCGGATCGCTGCGCAATGCCCTCAAGAAGATTGCCTCAGCGAATAAGATCGACAAGGCCCTGGTGGACGATGCGGTGCGGGAGATCCAGCGGGCCCTCCTGCAGGCGGATGTCAATGTAAAGCTGGTGATGCAGCTCTCCAACACCATCAAGGAGAGGGCTCTGAACGAAAAGCCCGCGGCGGGGATGAATCCGCGGGAGCACGTCATAAACATCGTCTATCAGGAGTTGATCAACCTGGTGGGCCGCGGCTCGGACATCCCCCTCAAAAAGCAGAACATCATGCTGGTGGGCCTGCAAGGCTCGGGCAAGACCACCACTGCCGCAAAGCTGGCCACCTTCTTTCAGAGAAAGGGCCTGCGGACGGCAGTCATCTGCGCCGACACCTTCCGGGCCGGAGCCTATGACCAGCTCAAAGCCCTCTGCGAGAGGCAGGGCATCTTCTTTTATGGCGATAAGGGCAATCCCGACGCCCCGGCTGTAGCCAGAGCCGGGCTGGAGGTGGCCAAGAAGTACGACGTCCGCATCGTGGACACCGCGGGACGGCATGCTTTGGAGGGCGACCTGATCCAGGAGATGAAGGACATCCATGCCGTGGTCAATGCCGACCAGAAGCTTCTGGTGATGGATGCGGCTCTAGGCCAGCAGGCCTCGGAGCAGGCCCGGGCCTTCAACGAGGCGGTTCAGATCACCGGTGTGATCATCACCAAGCTGGACGGCACCGCCAAAGGCGGCGGGGCTCTGTCCGCCGTGGCCGAGACGAAAACCTCGGTGGCCTTTATCGGCGTGGGCGAGACGCCCGCCGACCTGGAGCGGTTCGAGGCGGATCGCTTCATCTCCCGCATGCTGGGCATGGGAGACATCAAAACCCTGATCGAGCGGGCCCAGGAGGTGCAGGCCGAGGAGGAGGTGGACGTGGAGTCCATGATGCGGGGCAAGTTCACCCTCAAGGACATGTACCACCAGATGGAGGCCATGAACAAGCTGGGCCCCCTCAAGCAGATAATGCAGATGCTGCCCCTGGGCGGCCTGGGAGTGGAGCTGTCGGACAAAGAGTACCAGATGACCAAGGACCGCCTGGACAAGTACCGGGTGGTCATGGACTCCATGACGCCGGCCGAGCTGGAGGAGCCCAAGATCATCACCGCCTCGCGCATAAAGCGCATCTCCCGGGGCAGCGGCGCAACCCCGGAGCTGGTGCGAGAGCTTCTCAAGTCTCATCAGGCCATGCAGAAGGCGCTTAAAGGCATGAGAGGCAGCGGGGGCAAGTCCAATATGAAGCGGCTGATGAAGAGGTTTTCTCCCGGCACCAAGATCTGAGCCGGATGGGCGAGGATATTCTGGGATGGCCGGGAAGGTGGCTTGAAGGCGTTCAGAGCTTTTCCCAGCCTTTCCCAGCCATCCGGCTCTGATTGGCTTTTCTTTCTGGCTTTTCTTTCCCTATTCTCTACAGTATGCTCTTGGTGGCGCTTCCCACATAAGCTCCTGCCGAGGCGCTGGGATTGGTTGCATTGCCCAGGATGGCTGCATGGCTGGCCGGAGCAGTCAGAGCCATCTTGCCGGTTACTGTTCCCGACTCCGATGCTCCATCCAGGGAGATGAAATCGTATTGGCCGGAGAGAGAGCTGCCGGAATAAGAGAGCTTGGCCCGGAATGTCTGGGCTCCATCGATCCGGCTTATGAATATAATGGGACTATCGCCAGATACATGGCCTGCTACAGCCACAGCCTGGCTCTCCAGTCCCGACGATATCTGGCCGGAGCCGGTGATAAGATCGCCCTTATGGAGCACCTGCAGGTCAAAGTGCCTGCTCTCTCTTCCCAAAAGGTCCAGGGCCCAGCTCCCGCTCAGGTTTTGCTGCATTGAGATCGCTCCCATTCTGGCGGTCGAGATTGTGCTCTTGCCCACGGTTATAGGATCCAGTATACCCGTGCCGGTGCTGACGGTGCCCATATAGCCCTGAGAGTAGGCACCGGCAGATAGGCAGAGGAATAATACCGCTATTAGAATCGCTTTGCTTGCCATTTGTCCACCATCTCTTGTCCTCTGCAATGAGCCGGATTGGTTAATAATGCTATGTAAATGCGGAGCAAAAAAATCATTCCGGAGTTGCCTCCGGAAATCACAGCCGATCTGTCTATCCTTCTCCTATCTAGGCAGAAGGCAGTGGCCCGGTCATAGCCCCAGGTTGAGCCTGTAAGAGCTGGGGGGCCTGCATCGCCGGGGCAGTCTGCTGCGCCGCCGGAGCGCTCTGGGGCGGAATCATGCTGCCGAAAGCCACTCCGGGCTGATTTACTCCCGGAGCAGTGAATATGTAGTCGCCGTTCATGGATCCGGCCTGGATGGTCAGGCTGAGGCGGTACATATTCTGGCTGCCGGCGGGGATGACGAAGAGCGCCAGCTGATTGCCCAGAACGCTTCCTCCTGCAGTGACGGCAGTGACATTAGCCCCTTCTGCCAGCTCCCCCGAGCCGAAGACGGCATCGCCGCTCTGATAAAGGTCGAGCTTTAGATATCTCTTATCCCGGTCGGTGAGGGTCAAAGACCAGCTTCCTGCTGCCAGAGCCACGCCCGCTCTTCCCACCACGGCAGGAGACCTGACACCCCGATCGGGAACATTGGGGCTCATGCCGGTATCCTTCCTGATTATAAACAGGCTCTCATTTCTAAAGGAGAGGCTGGAGTCGTTGGCGTTGTCATACAGACCCCATCCCACCTCCTCCTTGATCTGGCTGCCGGAGAGATCGTCTCCCGCAAACTCAGGCTCGATGATCACATTCTTGGGTCCCTGGCCCAAGGCGGTCATGCACAGGCATGTTGCGACTATCAGGGCCAATACTCTGCACTTAATTCCCATTCTCCTGATACCTCCGAGACCATAGGAGATATAGCCGAGGCATTAAATTTTGCCCTTGTGCTTGCATAGACCACTTTCTCGGGCAGGATTCTGCCTAATATAGGGCGGCAAGCCGACAATATCATCCGATTCAGGAGCCAGAATAAAGACTAAATGCGACACAAAAAACAAAAAAGGGTTTGCCCTAAATACTTCCTGACCTAAAACAAGCTGGTCAAGAAGACGATGGGCACCAAGAACAATACCACGAATCCGATGATCATCAAACCAATAGCCAGACCATTTCCACCTGCCATTAAGATCCTCCTACTCCATGTTCTTTGGCTAATGCTTGGAAGAGGTAATATTAATTACTGTCGGATACCCCGGAGCAATTACGGGCAGGGGCGATGGGGGCAATAGATTTAACTATCAATGCCCGCGTTATCTGTTTTGTGCGATCCATCCAGAAGAGCCAGATCAAGGCCCAGGGGGCCAAGCCGGAGAAGATAAAGGCCATAGGGGCAAGATTTGTGCTGCTGCGCCCGGCAGGCTATCCTTTGAAGAGCGCATTTCAGGAGCATCCCGTGGTCGCCGACTCCAGGCTGTTTCAGCACTATGCTCAGGAGCAGTGGTACGGAGAGAAGCTCCACGCCGGTTGCTACTTGTTCGACAGCCGGCTCTATCCCGATTATGCCTTTCAGGTGGTGAGGGTCCACCCCCGCTCCTCGGTAATGGGTGCGAAGACCACAGTCAAGGTGGAGCAGAAGGAAAAACAGAGGGATATAGTCTCTTATTCTGTCCGCTTTGAGGATATTGTGGGCCAGGAGACGGCCAAGCGCAAGGTCAAGATTGTGCAGAGGTTCCTGGCCCAGCCGGAGAGCTTCGGGCGCTGGGCTCCCAGGAACATCCTCTTCTACGGCCTCTCGGGCACGGGAAAGACAATGGTGGCAAAAGCCCTCTCTGTGGAGACAGGTGTGCCCATGCTGGCGGTCAAGTCCACCAGCCTGATCGGCGAGTTCGTGGGCGAGGGCTCCCGGCAGATTCACAGCCTTTATGAGAAGGCGGAGGAGATGGCGCCCTGCATCATATTCATTGATGAGCTTGATGCCATTGCCCTGGACCGGCGCTATCAGGATCTGCGGGGGGACGTCTCGGAGATCGTCAACTCCTTGCTCACGGAGATGGACGGAATATCCAATCGCAAGGGTGTATGCACCATCGCCGCCACCAATCAGATCGAGGTCCTGGATGCCTCGGTTCGCTCCCGCTTCGAGGAGGAGATAGAGTTCAAGCTGCCTGATGCGGCGGAGAGGCTGCTCCTGCTGGAGAAGAATGCGGCCAGCATTCCGGTTCCTATGGAGGGAGTGGACCTCCGGGAGATCGCCCGACGCACGGAGGGCTTCTCGGGAAGGGATCTGGTGGAGAAGGTGCTCAAGGCAGCGCTGCATCATGCCATCATGGATGATGCCAAGATCGGCCAGAGGCATCTGGAGGAGGCCATATCCGGAGCGCGGAAGAATTATCCTCAGGCCCCCAGAGTGATGTTCTCTTAGGGAACCTGAGCAGGGCTCAATCTTTTTCCGGAGCTCAATTTTCAGGCGCATTTTTGGAGGGCAGGGCTGAAAAGCAAGCCCTTTTGTACTTTTAAGGCATCTATTGTATGACCCAGCATGTGGCAGGAGATTTTAAACAAGTTCAGGAGGTACCCGGCTCAGGAGAAGGTCATACGGCTCATCCTGCAGAGGGGCTTTCAGATCAATGAGCAGGCCCGGGTGGTATCGGGTGGAATAGAGATCCCCCACGCCCAGATCGCCAAGGAGCTGGATGTGGACCGCCGGGTGGTGGACACCACCGCCCAGGCCATTCGCGAGGATGAGGGCCTCTGGAGGATATTCCGGAACGTCCACTCCATGACCTTTCTGGGCGATGTGGCTCCCATATTGGGGCTGGGGGTGATCGAGATCACTCCGGTGGATGCGGCCAAGACCGGGCTCCTGGGGGACGTGGCCAGCGCCGTGGCCAGGAATGGGCTTTCCATACGCCAGGCCATCTCCGATGATCCCTATTTTGTGGAGAGCCCAAAGCTCATTTTGATCACCGAGGGCAGGATTCCGGGAGATCTTGTGCCCCTGCTCATGGCAATCGAGGGCGTGAAGCGGGTTACGGTGTATTAGAGGGATTTAGGGCGAGTGCGGAAAGATCTTGAGGATTTTTTCGGTACAATAAAATGATTATAGGAGTCATAATTGGCTTGGCAGTTGAGTCAACGAAGCTAATCGTTAGTCCGACGGCACTTCAAGCCATAGTAACTGCCGACAACGAAAATCTCAACTATTATTACCAAAAATTATTATGTATATTATAACATTTTCTGATGAGGACCAGCATTATGTTTATTCTGCATGGACAAATCAGATAGTTCGAATTGGCACGCAACTGCATAATCTTTTTTCTGATGAATCTTCAAAGGAAGATTCGCGTCAGATTGCAGAGGTTTTGGGATTAGCGCCTTCTCGGCCATTTTTCCTAGAGATTCTCTCTGATGCCTCGATCACAAAGGCATTGGCCGATCTCCGTCAAAATGGTCCCGAACATCTGGTTCTGAGTGTGACCGAATCCTGCAATTTTCGCTGCCGATATTGCATCTATTCCGGGATTTATGATGATGCTCGGCATCATAGCAAAACGGACATGTCAGAGGAGACAGCGATAAAAGCAGTTCGCTGGTATTTGCATTTCCCCCGCCAGCACTACCACATTGGCTTTTATGGTGGAGAGCCCCTGCTTCGTCGCAGACTCATCGAGATGGTGATCTCCAACGCAAAAGATTATATTCCTTCCATGGCAAACCTCAGTTTTGGCATTACCTCCAATGGTTGGTTCCTCGACAGTAGCTCTATTCGCTTTCTGGCTGAAAACCATATGGATTTGTTCGTGAGTCTCGATGGTCCGGCTTCGGTTCATGACCGCTACCGCCTTACTTCTCGCGGTGCTCCCACGTTTGATCGAGTCTGGGAAGGGATCAAACGAATTCGCAGAGAGCAGCCTGATTATTTCGATCGTCACGTCAATTTTTCGATGACCCTCGCGCCGCCATACCAGGTGGATGAAATTGCTATTTTCTTTCATAGCAATCCTGAAATATTTGCAGGCAAGGTCCCCAGAATTGGGACTATGAATCGCCTGCATCCTAATGAAGCCGATAGTGCTGGATTCTCTTTTTCAGAGGAAGGCGTCGATCTATCGCGAGTACGCCTAAACTACCTGGAAACCTTGATTAATGGAGGCATGCCAAACGGTTTTAGCCGCGCTTGTTCAGAGGCTGCCATGCGGCGGATAAATGGGCGCAACATGGTAAACCTCGATGTTCTGAAAACTAACGCAGGCCAATGCACACCTGGCAGCCGATGCCATGTGACTCCGGACGGACGCCTTCATATGTGCGAGCACGGCAATGAGCACTGGCCAATTGGTCATGTTGATAGCGGATTCGATTACGCAGGAATATGGGATATGCTTGTAAAATTTCGGGAGTTCATCGAATCACATTGCCAAGATTGCTGGGCAATACGACTTTGTTCTAGATGTATTCCTAAATTGGCGGAAGGTGTAACACTGTCACCCAGGGAGTTCGCGAGGTTTTGCGGTGCCAGCCAAAAGAGATTGAAGCAGGATCTTGTTGATTACTGCCATGCAAGGAACCGCAATGAGCGGTGCTTCGATTCCTTTGCATACAAACATGGTGAAGCCGAAATGTTCAAATAATTTTCATAGATATATTAGTTCAAAAAAAGGAGATCTACGATGAGCAACGAAATTGGAAAACTGGAGTTGGACAGAATCGAAATTGTCTTTGACGGTACGGGAAACCAGTTCATTGCAGAGAATGATAAATGCTCGGATGAATGCGTCGGCGGTACAGCCAATAGTTCAGCTATGTTCGCAACAAATTAGGTTTCCTGGCCGATTATATAAATAAGACCCCAAAGAATCTTTTTTAGAATAATTAGCTTATCCGCCAGCTTTATATTATAATAATATCTATATTCGATTAGTTGGTTCGCCAGATTTTTCATAAATGCTTAAAACCACAAAAAGCAACCCAGTGAACTGATTTTGCAATTCCAGCGCTTCGACGCATGGCTGGATTTTATTATCGTGTTTCTTCAAGATTGAAAAGTCGATAAGTGCCTTATGAAATAGTCTTTTCGGAATCCACTTTGCCTATTGCCGATGCAGCTAAGCCGTTTGCCGCCTTCTCCTGGCGGATCATATACTGCAGCACCAGCAGAACCAGAATATTGCCTGCCAGTCCCAGAAGGGCCAAGAACTGCACCCGGTAGAAGAGGAAGACCTGGACCAGGAAGATCTGCACCAGCACCGCTCCTTTGAACAGCTCATAGGACTGCAGCCGGCTGGCGGCCATGCGGATGGCAGCGGCGGCGACCAGGGCGGCAGCTAGGCTGGCGGAGAAGAGGCCGGCCAGGTCGAAGAAGGTTATGGAGGGGAAGATGGCCCTGAGAGCCAGATCCCAGCGAAATTTGGCATAGAGAAGCAGAAGTCCCAGGGCTATCGCCGAGAGGGACTGCAAGAGAAAGAAGGCGATCATAGCCTTGACAAACCAGGACTTTTTGACCAGACGGATATATATCAATCTGCTCTTGTACTTCAGCTTGGTGTATAGGTCGGGCAGGGGGACGGGCACGGACTGGGTGGAGTGCAGAAGCTGCCCCAGAGCGCGGACCAGGGGATCGTCCGCCGGGAGGTCCCCCAAAAGTTGCAGCGCCCTGGTTCTCTCCCTGTGGTCCAGATCCTCCAGAGCCACCTCTTTGAACAGCTCCAGGACATTGATCAGCTTCTCCTGATCGCTGAGCTCTGACTTTTTGACCACGGTCTCCACCAGGAGGTAAAGCAGGACGAAGACCACATAGATCAGAGCCACGGTTGGCTCGTAGAAGTAGTCGTTGTCGCCGGTGATGAACTTGCCCAACTCATCTATGAAGGCCCCGAATCCGAAGCCGCCCAAGACCGCCACCATATAATAGGCAGACTTGTTGATGAAGGCGAGAGCTATGACCAGGGCGACCATCATCAGCACCCCGCCTAAGAGGACATGGGCGATGTGCAGATCGCCCGGGCTGAGGGAGGGATAGCCGGTCAGGGCCAAAAAGAAGCGGATGCCCAGGACGGAGAAGACGGCTGTGACCAGGAAGAGCTCGAGAAGATTGGCAGCTTCCTGATTTCTCATGAGGTGGCGGTTGAAGAGCTTCATGGGGAGAGGATCCTAAGGGGACGATGAAACGAAGGGAGATAAAGCTCTTCTGGACGGCTAAACAGAATGCATCTACCACCCTCCTAACCTTATTTTTATCGAGGCACTGAAATCTATCAACATATCAAAAAATGCAAATGCTTTTCTCATGAGTGGGGGATGAACTGAGACGAAGATGATTTCCCAATGAGCAAGGAATTAATTTCACTCTCGATTATGCTGTCGATATTGATCACTCCATCCGCCCTGGCAGGCCCCGGAGAGGCCAATGGCACTGTGACCTATGTGGTGGACGGGGATACCATCTGCATCCAGATTCAGGGCCATGATACCAGGATCGGAAATATCACCGTGCGGCTTGCAGATATTGATTGCCCAGAGATTAACACCAATGAGGGACCCAGCTGCAGGAATTATGCATACCGAAAATTGAACGGCAGCTCTATCACATTGGACCTCGATGATAAGACCGGAAAGGACAGCATGGGACGTTGGGTGGCAGTATTATTTCTCCCTGAGCAGGATGGAACTCTGGTCAACTTCAACAGAATGCTGGTTGACTCCAAGCATGCCTGCATTTTGGATTTCAGGAATAATGAATTTGATCCGCTGAGCTGGTGGAATGGAACTCACCCCTCAGAAGCCTGCAAAACGGAATCTAATAAAAATGATAGCGATGATTGCGCAGATGCATATAACAGCAAATGCTCCGACGGTCCGATTGTTGGCAATGCAGCAACAGCGAGATATCACCATCCGTGCTGCCCGCATTCCAGGGATATGAATCTATCAGATGTAGTCTGGTTCATGAGTTCCGAGGACGCCATAGACCAAGGATATCTGCCCTGCGAAGTATGTTGCCTGCAATAAAATTGAGCAGACAGGAAATGCCAGGATCAGAAAGCACCTGGAAAAACCGCCGAACACGCCAGAGATGCTCTTCAGCTCCTCGGGATTGAGAGTTTAAACTTGAAAAGGCTTAATATCCTTGTGCAGATAACAGATAGACAGTCAGAAAATCCTATTCATCCTGTTTGATATCCAAAGGAGAGCGGCTATGGTAACAAACCTGACATTAGAGCGAATGGAAGGCCAGATCAAGTGGTACCGCGAGAAGAGCGCTTGGAATCAGGAATGGTTTAAAAAGCTCAAGGTGACAGAGGTTATAGCTGCCGCGCTGATTCCATTTGCTGCAGGTCTGCATGCCCCTGCAGTGCTCACAGGATTTCTAGGGGTGGTCGTGGTAGTGCTGGAGTCCATGCAGAGCATCTATCAGTTCCAGAGCAACTAGATATCCTATCGCTCCACAGCAGAGGCCCTCAAGCACGAAAAATACCTCTGGTATGCTAAAGCCGGTCATTATCTCAATGCCGAGAATCCCGAGGCCCTGCTGGCGGAAAGGATCGAGGCGCTGATATCCACGGAGAACGCCAAATGGACGTCGGACAAGGAGCATGCGGGAGAGAAAAAAGTGGGGGCAGAACAGTAGGCTATAATCTCGAATTAGAATGCCAGTTGAGTGGTTTTAGGTGAAAGGAGACGATGGGGAGGAATTTCCCACCAGTCATTTATATCATAAAATTACAGGACTATTCGTTGATGAAAGGGTTGATTTATGGCTGATCGCAGACCAATGGCATTCATAAGCTATGCTCATATTGACGACAAGCTCACCAGGAGATATCTTACCGAGTTTTGCGAATGCTTAAGCGGCGAAGTATGCCTGCACCTGGGTGAGGAGTTTCCCATTTTTATGGATCGAAAGGACATAAAATGGGGGGACTCTTGGAAGAAGAAAATCGAAGACTCCATTGATGGCACCACCTTTTTAATCCCCATCATCACTCCGGGCTTTTTCAAGAGCCAATATTGCCGCGATGAGCTGACCAGATTCCTGGAAAGAGAGAGTGAGCTGAAAAGAGACGACCTTATCCTCCCAATATATCTCATTGATACACCTCTTCTTGACGATGAAATAAGGAGGAATCTGGATGAACTGGCACGGACCATCGCCTCCCGCCAGTATGCAGACTGGAGAGGGCTGAGGTTTGAGAACTTGGACTCCGGGGCTGTTCGTCGGGCACTGTCTGAACTGGCAGCTCATATATGTAATGCCATGGACTCTATACCGCCGTCTTCCAAAGATTATGAACCTAAGGTTGAGACTCCCGCTCCGGTATACCATGAGACCAGGCCTTACACGGATGCAAGCGAAAAAGAAAGTGAGAGAAGAAAGCAGGGATCCAAGATGCCCACCGTAGTGGTCGATCAAAGGGATCGTGGAGACTTCACCACCATTTCCCAAGCCATTAAAGAAGCAGATCCAGGATCGCGAATTCTGGTTCATTCCGGAGTCTACGATGAAGGGCTCATTCTTGATAAACCCCTAGTTATAGTGGGAGACGGCAATTTAGGGGATGTCACGGTAAGGGCGGAAGGAAAAGATGCTATATCGTTTAAGGCAGCCAGTGGAAGAGTCTCCAACCTTGTGCTCCAGCAAACTGGCGGAGGCGAATTCTCTGGTGTGGATATCGGGCAAGGAGTTCTGGAGCTGGAAGGATGCGACATATCCGGCAGTTTCCATGTCGGTGTGGCGATACACGGCAAAGCATTTGCAAAGCTAAGAGGCAACAAGATCCACGACGGCAAGGCATCAGGGATTTATGTCTACGAGAACGGCCAGGGACTTATCGAGGACAACGACATATCCGGAAATGCTTTAGCCAACATTGCGATTATGGAAGCTGGCAATCCAATCGTCCGGAGAAATAAGATCCACGACGGCAAGGCATCAGGGATTTATGTCTACGAGAACGGCCAGGGAATTATAGAAGAAAACGACATATCCGGAAATGCTTTTTCTGGCATCGATATCAATAAAGCCGGCAACCCAACCGTCCGGAGAAATAAGATCCACGACGGCAAATCAGCTGGAATAAATGTTTACGAGAACGGCCAGGGACTTATAGAAGAAAACGACATATTCGGAAATGCTTTTTCTGGCATAGAAATTAAAGAAGCTAGCAATCCAACCGTCCGGAGAAATAAGATCCACGACGGCAAGGCATCAGGGATTTATGTCTACGAGAACGGCCAGGGACTTATAGAAGAAAACGACATATTCGGAAATGCTTTTTCTGGCATCGATATCAGTAAAGCCGGCAATCCAACCGTCCGGAGAAATAAGATCCACGACGGCAAATCAGCCGGAATAAATGTTTACGAGAACGGCCAGGGACTTATCGAGGACAACGACATATTCGTAAATGCTTTAACTGGCATTGAGATTAGAGAAGCTAGCAATCCAACCGTCCGGGGCAATCGCATAAATAAGAATGTCTATAAAGCAGTCTATGTTCATGATAAAGGAGCAGGGATTATTGAGGACAATGACCTTCGCGATAATAAGGACGCCTGGTACATATCAGATGATAGCAAGGATCTGGTCAAGCGTTCTGGAAACCAGGAATAAAGGAACAATCAAGATCTAAATGAATCCGCAAAAAGGGGAATATGGGATAAAACGAGGATTACTGATATGTCAAGATGGTTCCATGTTCCTGAGAAGAGCCCCTTCAGCCAATACCTGCAGAAGGGATCCTTTATGTTTGCACCGATAGCCGATTTTGATGGCCTTCCCGGATGACATTCTATCCGTTAATTCTCTCTTCTAACCCTCTCCACGCCGCTTTCCCTGGCCAGATACAGCTCATCCAGGTTCTCGAATATGCCATGCTCCACCAGGCCCGGAATCCGGCTCATCCTTGCCCCAAGCTCCACAGGCTCATCAATCTGCCCGAAGTCCACATCCAGGACGAAGTTGCCATTATCGGTGATCACCGGCCCATCCTTCATCTTTCCCAATCGCAGCACCGGATTTCCTCCCATCTCCCGCAACCTTCGCTCAACCAGCCGCAGGGCAAAGGGCAGAGCTTCCACAGGAACCGGATGGCTCAGATGCTTTACATACTTGCTCTCGTCAGCCACAATCACAAACCTGCGCGCTGAGCAGGCCACCACCTTCTCCCTGGTGTGGGCTGCGCCGCCGCCCTTGATGACATAGAGCCTGGAGTCCACCTGGTCCGCCCCGTCTATGGCCAGATCCAGGACAGGATGCTGGTTTAGAGTGGTAAGACGGATGCCGCATTCTATGGCCAGGCTCTCTGCCTGAAAGGAGGTGGGAACTCCCAGAAATTCCAGCCTCTCCTCCTTCATCCTCTCCCCCAGCCGCCTGATGGTCCAGGCCACAGTGGAGCCGGTTCCCAGGCCTACAACCATGCCGCTTTTCACCAGGCCTGCCGCCGCCTCGCCCGCGACCTTCTTGGCATCAGCATTTGCAGAAGCGTCTTTCATCTGCATCCTCTATCCTAGGATCTCGCTCTTGACCGTGGCGAATACCGGCCCTCTCAGGTCCATCTTGTGCTTGTAGCTGGTGATGAATCTCTCTAGAGCAGGTGAAATTCTGATGTTGATGTCCCCCGGCGCTCTCACTATCCGGACCCGGGTCTCCGAGCCCAGGCCGACCATGGCTGCCGCTTCAACCTCATAAGCCGACTGGGCGGCAAAGGCATCGATGTACTTGATTCCGGTGGAGACGCCCTCGGCAAAGGCCTCCTCCCAGCGAGAGGTTCTGGGTATGCCCATGATGTTCTGTTTGTAGACCACGATCTCATTTTGAGCCGCCGGGCCGCAGAGCTTGGTATTCTCCTCCGGCTCCACCACAGATACACGTATCCTTCTGCCGAAAAGCTCCCCCTCCCAGGCGACAAAGGCGCAGGGGGATGGCGCATCTCCATGCTCGGCGCAGACTGCCACCACGGCCTCGGCTATGGCCTGGCCGGCGGGCGTGGACGGAGCCTTTTCCACAGCAATCATCTGGGCCATCTCCCGGGCGGAGAGAGACCACTCCGTCTGGAACTGGGGATAGGATAAAGCCCGCAGATCCTGGGAGTTATGCAGAATCATGGCCAGCCTCTCCACACCCAGGCCCAGGTTCATCACCGGATAGGGTATGTCATACTGAGAAAGAGCCGTCG
>JAGOLL010000005.1 GCA_017994055.1 Methanothrix sp. | reverse complement strand
GTATATGATCAGCCAGCACCAATGCCACCATAGCCTCGGCGACGGGCACTATCCTGGGTGGTATGGCCGGATCATGCCTGCCCTTGATCTCAATCTCCGCCGCCTTCCCCCGCGCCAGGTCCACCGTTTTCTGCCTCTTGCCTATGGAGGGCGTGGGCTTGACTGCGATGCGGCAGACAATAGGCTCGCCGGTGGATATGCCCCCCAGTATCCCCCCGGCCCGATTGCCATCAAATACCACCCCCCCCTCCCTCCAGAGCAGGGGATCGTTCATCTCGCTGCCCTTAAGCCCGGCGCAGCCCATTCCGGCTCCTATCTCCACCGCCTTCACCGCTCCGATGCTCATGAGGGCCCGGGCCAGGTCTCCATCCAGCTTGTCGAATACCGGCTCGCCCAGGCCGGCCGGCACACCTTCAGCCACTATCTCCACCATCCCCCCCAGGCTGTCTCCCTCCTTTCTCACTGTCTCAAGCCGCTTTAGCATCCTCTCCGCTGCAGCCTGATCGGGGCAGCGTACAGCATTTGCCTCGGCCAGGGATGCCAGTTGCATCAAATCAAGAGGAGGAATATCCGCCTCGATCCCCCCCAGCTCGGTGACATATGCAGCGATCTTTATGTTCCACTGCCCCAGCAGCTTCCTGGCCACAGCCCCCCCTGCCACCCGGCCTACGGTCTCCCGGGCTGAGGCCCTGCCTCCTCCTCGGTGGTCACGAATGCCGTATTTCATCTGATAGGTGTAGTCGGCATGCCCCGGTCTGGGCCTGTTCTGGAGCAGGTCGTAGGCAGAGGAGTCGGCATCCCTGTTCCAGACCAGCAGGGAGATGGGCGTGCCTGTGGTCCTGTCCTGGAAGAGTCCGGATAAGATCTCCACCCTATCCTCCTCCCGCCTGGCCGTGGATGCCCGGCTCTGCCCCGGCCTTCTCCGGTCCAGCTCTCTCTGGATGTCCTCGGTCGATAGAGCCAGGCCGGCCGGGCAGCCGTCCACAACCACTCCCACGGCTCTGCCATGCGACTCTCCCCAGGTGGTGATTCTAAACATGTGGCCAAAGCTGTTCCCGGACATAATTGCACCAGAGCATCAAACTTCTGTAATTGGCATTTGCTTTTACTGGTAGATAAGCCCTCCCAAAAGCCGGGGATTGCGCTCCAGCCCTGGACGGGACCGGCTATCTGACGCCCGTTTTTCTGCACGCAAATATATCCTATTTATTATAATAGATATCTATTTATAGATTGACAGACAATTTATTAGATGCTTAAGGGAGCGATAAGAGATGAAAAAGCAGTTCATCATTCTTCTGTCCTGGATATGTATCTTGCTGTCATCCAGCCTTGCTCCGGCTCAATATTATGATCCTCGGGCAGCCGGGACTGCTCCGTCAGAGGCGGATCTATTTGGGGCAGGAGCAGAAGACGAGATCAAGTTTTATGAAAGGCAGTCCAATTTCGGAGATTGCGATTGGCTTGCACCCGGAGCCATCTGCCTGACCTTCTCCGACAGATACAGATGGATCGTTAAAGATTATCTATTAAATTTCTCCCCGACCGTGATAGGGAGCAGCAATTGCCTTCCCGTAGAATTGATCCGCTGCTATTATGCAGATTATTATCACATACTGGGAACATCTCTGGTTGCCATTGACAAGCGGGACCCGGTGATGGAGATAGAGGCGCCCCCCTTTAATTGCACGCCGAAGCCATCTTCATTCTGCTGAAACCTTCTATTTCCGAGTTCCCATAATTTCTATTTTCATATTCAACTGTCTATAATAAAGCGATAGCTATATATTTGATCTGTATCGCCATGATGCTTGAGTTGATATAATGAGGCCTAGGCCATATTTTACAATAGCAGCTCTCATTCTGGCTTTATTTTTATCCGGATGTTTGGAGCAGGGAGAGGACAGCGAGGCAGCAGCGACGAATGGAAGCATCAAAATAGGGGTATTGCAGTCCCTGACCGGAGACCTGGGATCTTACAGCGGCCCCATGAGCGATGCCATAAAGCTGGCTGCCAAAGAGATCAATGCCAATGGCGGTCTATTGGGAAGGCAGGTTGTTCTGCTGGTCGAGGACGATCAGACCAATAATGTGGCTGCTGTGGATGCCGTGAACAAGCTGGTCAAGGTGGATAGGGTTGCCGCCATTGTGGGGGCGACCGGAAGCGGACAGAGCATGTCTGTCATAGATATCGCCACCAAGAGCGGAGTGCTGCAGATATCCTCCTCCAATACGGGCACGGATTTCACCAATTACGAGGATGACGATCTATACTTCCGGACCGCATCTTCCGATGCCCTGCAGGGAGCAGCTATGGCCAAGCTGGCCCAGGAGCGGGGATATAAGATCGCCTCGACAATTGTCATCAACAATCCCTACGGGGTAGGCTTCGAGGAGGTCTTCGTCAGGGCATTTGAAGCTGAGGGCGGGGCGGTGCTGGAGAAGGTGAGGTACGATCCCTCCCAGACGGTCTTCGACTCCGAGGTGCAGAAGATCGCAGCCGGCAATCCGGAATTCATAATGATGGTCTCTTATCCTGAAACGGGAAGCCTCATTCTCCGCGCTGCCTACCAGAAGGGCATATTGGAAAGCATACCCTGGCTGCTCTCGGAGGGACTCCAGGCCGATAACCTGGCCAGCCTGGTGGGAAAAGATGACTCTGACAATTATATTGCCGCCGGTCTACAGGGATTGGCGCCGGATCAGGATGCTGGTGGAGCGGCTTATGACGCCTTCCAAGAAAAATATTTGAATGAATACGGACGTGAGCCGGGAATCTATGCCAGCAACAGCTATGATGCCCTGGCTGTGGTGGCCCTGGCTATAGAGCAGGCCAAGAACGCTACTGGCAGAGCCATTGGGGATAACATACGCTCTGTCGCCAATCCACCCGGCGTTGAGGTCTCAGATCTGGGAGAGGCATTGAGGCTGGTCAGAGAGGGCAAGGAGATCAATTTCCAGGGGACATCAGGGGATATCGCCTTTGATGAGAATGGGGACGTGAGCGGCTCCTATATCGTCTGGACTGTGGCCGAAGACGGAAGCCTGGTCCAGGGAGAAAAGGTGGCGGTCTGATCCGCTGCCTCCCTTTTATATCCTGCAGCCCTTTTTCCATGATTCTGCTGTCATGCCAAGATTGATATACGCTTTTGAGTAAAAGACGGCGGCATTGAAGATCCTTCTAATGGGCAATCCCAATGTGGGAAAAAGCGTGATTTTCTCCCGTCTGACGGGGATTGGGGTTGTCTCAGCCAATTATCCCGGCACCACCGTGGAGTACACTGAAGGAACTATGAAGCTGGGGGGAGAGGTGGCTACATTAGTGGACGCTCCGGGTGTTTATTCTCTGGATCCGTCCAGCCGGGTGGAGGAGGTCTGCAGCAAGATATTCGCCAAGGGCGCCGATGTGGTGGTCAATGTCATAGATGCCACCAATCTGGAGAGAAACCTCAATCTGACGCTGCAGATACTGGAGCAGGGAGTGCCCACGGTGGTGGCCCTCAACCTATGGGATGTGGCTGTAAAAAAGGGCATAGAGATAGATGTAGCCGCCCTGGAGAGGGAGCTTGGCGTGCCTGTGGTCTCCACGGTGGCAGTGAGCGGCCAGGGCATCAGGGACCTGGTGCAGTCTCTGGAGCGGGCCCGCAGGCCTCCAGCCATTCAATTCGATTCGCCGGACCAGAGATGGGCCCGCATAGGAGAGATAGCAGCCAGGACCCAGAAGGTGGTACACCGGCACCCCTCTCTTTTCGACCGCCTAGAGGACATCTCCCTCAAGCCCATGACCGGCATCCCCCTGGCCTTGCTGGTGCTCTATCTCTGCTTCAGTTTGGTAATTGAGACTGGGGAGACTATCATCCTCTATATCACCGATCCCATCTTCTCCGCCTACTCCGGATTCATCACCCATCTGGTCAACGAGCAGATCGCATCGTCCCTGCTGCGAGAGATATTGATTGGCAACACGCCGGAGCTGCTCAAGTCCTTCGGCATCCTCACCACCGGCCTTTATATCCCCCTGGGCGTGGTCCTGCCCTTCCTCATCCCCTTTTATCTGGTTTTAGGATTTATGGAGGATATAGGATACCTTCCCCGGCTGAGCATCATTCTGGATGCTTTCATGCATCGAATCGGTCTGCATGGTGCAGCCATACTTCCCTGCGTCCTGGGCATGGGATGCAGCGTGCCGGCAGTGATCTCCGTGCGCATTCTGGAGTCGGCCAAGCAGAGATACCTGGCGGCGACACTGATGACCATGGCCATACCCTGCGCATCCCAGACGGCCATGATCTTCGGGATGCTGGCGCCCTTCGGGCTGCGGTATGTATTGGCGGTCTACCTCTCCCTCTTCCTGGCCTTTGTCACCACCGGATTTCTGCTGCACAAGATCATCGGGGGTGAGTCCCCGGAGATCTTTCTGGAGATTCCGCCCTACAGGATGCCCAATATGAGGGCTCTATTCCAGAAGACATTCATCCGGGTGCGTGAGTTTCTGAAGGAGGCGGTGCCCTACATCGGATTCGGCATGCTGCTGATGAACTTCTTCTACCTCACCGGGCTGATGCACCAGATCGGCCTGGCCCTGCACCCGGTGGTCTCCGGCCTGCTGGGCCTGCCCAGCGATGCGGCCACGGCACTGATCATAGGCTTCCTCCGAAAGGATGTGGGCATAGGAATGTTTGCCCCCCTGGATATGACCGCCAAGCAGCTGGTCATAGCCTCGGTGGTTTTAGCCATGTATTTTCCCTGTGTGGCCACATTCATGGTCATGCTCAAGGAGCTGGGGGTGTCGGGAACTCTCAAGTCTGTGGCTCTGCGGCTGGTGGCGGCGCTCTTGGTGGGTGGGGGCCTGCATCTGCTGATGGCGTGAATCTATTTCCGCATCGTTGGCAGAGACGGTTTTATCTTTGGCTGTAGTCGGCATGGCTCTGGCATCCTCCGGCGTCGCTCTGCTATTAAGATCGGGCCTTGCCGCTGCCGCTCAGCCAAAAGACGCCCTCTGTCCGGCCCAATGTCCTCCAAGCCCACTGCTCCATGAGAGGCCTGGTAGCCAAAAGGATTCCATTGCATATTTTTATATCAATAGATTAATTTTCAGGAATTTAAGTTTCAGAAATAAGAATATCTTATCATAATACTAATAGCAAAAGCCTTTAATACTTTAAAGAACTTTACTAAATTATTAATCTGGTAATACCATGAATTCAGCCCAGCCATCTGATCTGACAGGACTCTCTCTCTCCCGCATAGCAATGGCAATTGAAAATGAGCTGGCCCGGCTTGATGAAAACTACAAAAAACCTCTATTTGCAGCCATTGATTCCAAATGGAGAGCTATTTCGGTCAAACTGGGAAGAAAACCAAAAAGCAAAAATAAAATTTTTAAAAAGCGAGGAAGCGAGGCTCGTCTGGCCCAAAAATACGGCTCCAATCGGGAAAAAGAGATCTCAAAGCATCGCAAATCGACCTTTGAGCAAGAAGAATCCCCCCGGGAGATCGCCTCCATCTATCCGGTGGTAAATGTCTATGACAAGGCCAAGGAAACCAGCTCCTCCATAGACGCCTACTGGTGTGAGTGCGGACTGGGACTCTCCGAGATGGGACAGTTCGAGGACGCTCTTGCATCTTATGAAAGGGCCCTGGAGATAAATCCTCGCTCCTTCAAGGCCCATAAGGACAGAGCCAATGTCCTGTATAGAATCGGCAGGTATGAGGAGGCAGTCAGCGACTTCGAGAATGCTCTAAAAATAAATCCTGGCCTCATCGATGCCTGGCAGGGCCTGGGCAATGCCCAGAGCAAGCTGGGCCTATACAAGGAGGCGGTGTCGGCTTATGAGAGTGCTCTCAACATAAATGCCTCTTTCATCGACGCCTGGGTGGGGCGGGGCGTGGCTCTGGGCAACCTCCATTGCTATCAGGAGGCAGCAGAGTCCTTCGACCGGGCTATGGAGATCAATCCCACCCTCAAAGAGGCCCTTTACGGTAAATACCTGGCCTTGCAGCAGATCAAGGCAGGCGATGAGCTGGCCCTGATAAACGAGAGGATAGTTGCTATGAAGGAATCCATGGAGCCATTATCCATTCCCGCTCCCGATAGCTCCTCTGGCAGTTTTCCGGTTCCTGTGAGAGACGATTTTGCGGTCTATTTCCTCAAGGCCGGCTCGGAGCATTATAGGAGGGGGAGTCTGGAGGATGCTGCCTATTACTATAAAAAAGCCACATCCATAAGCCCTCTCGCTCCCGAGGCATGGTATGAGCGGGGACTGGCGCTTTATAAGCTGGGACGCTATGAGGAGGCGCTCGAATCCTTTGATGCTGCCCTGAAGCTGGATGAGAGCTATATCGATGCCTGGAACAACAAGGGAGTAGTTCTGGATAAGCTGGGAAGGTACCAAGAGGCCATTGAATGCTACGAGGCCATCTTGAAGGTCAAGCCCTGGGACACCAGAGCCTGGCAGAATGAGGGGCTGCTGCAGAGGAAGCTCGGCCAGTACCAATCGGCCTTTATCTGCTTTGACAATATCACCAAGATCGAGCCGGCAAGCTTCTCCGGCTGGTGCGCCAGGGCTGAGGTTTTATACAAGTTCCTGGGCCGGCATGATGAGGCCATTGAATCCTACAACAATGCTCTCCAGATCGATCCCACCGACAGCTCCATATGGTTCGATAAAGGCGTCTGCCTTTATGATCTGGGCCGCTATAGCGAGGCCCTATTCAGCTATGATAAGGCGATTGAGCTCAATCCGGATAAAGCCAAGTTCTGGAATAATAAGGGAATAGTCCTCAAGAGGCTGATCCGCTACAGTGAGGCCATAAAATGCTTTGATAAGGCCAGGGAGCTGGACGGGAGCGATGCCTCCTCCTGGTACAACCGAGGGCTTACCCTGGATGAGATGGGCCAGTATGAGGATGCGGTGAGATCATTTGATAAAGCCCTGGAGATCGATCCCGAGAGCGCCGATGCCTGGAACAATAGGGGAGTCTCTCTCAAGAACCAGGAGCTGTATGACGAGGCCATCAAATCCTTTGATAACGCTATAGCCATCAATCCTAACTATGCCATGGCCTGGAACAACAAGGGTAATGTCCTCTCCGCCTTGCACAGATACAATGATGCTGTGGACTGCTTTGAGAGGGCCACGGATATAGATCCCGATTACTTCGATGCCTGGAACAACAAGGGCAATGCCCTATCCCAGCTACAGAGCTACGATGATGCCATATGCTCTTACGAGAAGGCAATTGAGATAGACTCCTGCGATACCAAGACCTGGTTTAATGAGGGTCTGGCATACATCAATTTAGGGCGTTATGAGCGGGCCATAGACTGCTTCGATGAGGTCCTGGAGATAGATCTCTCCTATATTCCTGCCTGGATCTACAGGGGAATTGCCCTCAATCGGCTGGGCAGATACGAAGAGGCTCTGGCTTCATTCGAGGAGGCACTGGAAATAAACACCTCGGATCCTGCAGCCTGGCATTTTAAGGGAGAGGTCCTCTACAAGCTGGGTCTGAAGAAGGAATCTGATGATGCCCTCTCCAAGGCAGCGGCGCTGGGCTGGAAGTTTGAGGTTGCGCTTCATTGAGCGGCATTGAGGTCTTTATTCGGATCCTCTCTCGCAATAGATTTAGCGGCAGGATCACATGAACCCGAATCGGCAGAGGGCAATCTTATTCTATGAGAATCGACGGGCGCCAATCTGGTTTTCAGATATCAGGGATTGAAAGTCCATTCTTGGATCTTGAGCATCAAGGATGTAGATATATTTAAATAAGAATAACTAGATATTTATGGCCGATGATTTATGACAGATTTTAGCGAGATGGATTCTGCTTCTTCCGTTCCTATGGAGTATCAGGGAATAGGGATAAGATTTGTATCGCTAGTGATCGACAGCCTGGTCATCAGTGCAATATTTGGAGCTTTTGGAAGCATCCTTGGATTTAATGCGATGAACCAGAGCTCATGGTCGCTCGGTCTGCTCTCATTTGCATTCTATATCGCATACTACACTTATCTGGAGGGATCAAGGGGTCAGACAATAGGGAAGATGATCACCAGAATAAAGGTGGTAAGTGAGGATGGAGGAGCAATAGGCATGGACCAGGCATTCAAGAGAAATATTCTCCGCATAATCGATGGGCTTTTTGCCTACTTGATCGGTGCGGTCTTGATCTGGAGATCGGATAAGCAACAGAGACTGGGCGACTCTTATGCCAGGACAGTAGTGGTGAAGGCTTGAAAAAGGGATTGGTGAGTCTGTGCTTGGGTGAGGAAGCATCGCCGTAATGCAATTTTCGGATTTTAAAGGGGAGATGAGATCGAATCAGACGCTACAGGATGCTCATGTATAACAAAATAGGCAACATTACCCGTTTGAAATATGCCATCATAGCCGTATTGCTGTTCTTTGTCGGATTTGGATTGCTGCTCACCTTTTTTCTGATTTTCACATTGCCTTTTGCGCTGGCGGCCTGGGCATGGGCGGGGATATTTCTTTACCTGGCGGCAGTGAGAAGACCTTATGCGGACTTCGTCGCAACGCTGCGGCCTGGATTGTGATCTGAAATGGCATTCAACCATAGCCAAGAAAGCAATGAAATTAATTGATCCCAACATATTAATCCCAACACCGCCTTATGGAATTTAAGACCACAATTCTGCGCATCAGTATTCACAAGGAAAACAAGTAATTTTTATAAAATGCTAATGAATTATGAAGTGTATAATACAAAATTACCGCTATATTTAAATATACCACAACGATTGACCATCCTTCACCACCATGGAAACGCCCCCCAAGAAAATTATATGGGAATTTGAGGTCTTACGCGCCTTAGCGATTATTTTCGTCGTCTTATCTCATGTAGATATCATGCTCTCTCATATAAATGGGTGTGTATCTTCTGATTCTTACCAAGCTATCATAAAGGCGGTCTCTATCCCTATCGGTGAAACTGGAAACTGCTTATTTTTCTTCATATCTGGATATTTGCTATATACCAACAACGGCAGAATAACTGATCTAACCAGGTTTTATTTCCGCCGTTTTACTAGGATCTATCCGCAGTACCTGCTTGTATTGTTATTGTTCTTTCACTCGTCAAAAGATGTTTTCATCCAGGCCGCCGGTCTGCAAGGAGTGCTAAATTACTCGAACCAAGAGTTTTGGTTTATAGGTGCAATCGTGCTTTATTATCTTACATATCCTTTACTAGTAAATGCTGATCGTTTAGTTCATCTTATCATAACTGCATGTTCTATTTTATTTGGCATGGTTTTACTACATTATTCATTAAACCTATTTTTTATCGGCGACATTCTATATTACGGTGTCTTCGTGGCGGGAATTGTATTCGCTAAAGAATCCCGATATGCAGACGTAATTTACGGCTATTTTAAAAATCATGAGGTTCATATATATGGCCTGATGCTATTATTTGCTTCATTTGCTGCTGCTTTGCGATATTGGAAATTGACATATGTGGTAGCCAGCCCTATTGTGATGTCTATGCTCTTTTTGGTTATATCTATTTCAGGGGGTATCGCAGCTTATTTTGCTATGAGAAAACATGGCAATCAGCTCATAAAGTACCAAAAGATAATTACTATTATAGCATATTGTTCTTACTCTATATATCTTATACATAGTGTAATATTCTCGGAGATAGCTTCAGATTTAAGCTATATTCATGCAGCTGGAATAGCGTATGATATCGCAACCATCACCGCTCTTTTTATTTCCTTCTCAGCCGTCTTTCTGGCAAGTTACTACATGCAGAGCCTGCAGGACTGGCTTACGAACGCCCGCAAGAAAACTGCAATCCATTAACCTTTCCGAAAATTTTCGCCAGCCTTCTCTAGACTCAGGATTGCTCTTTTGCCGCGGCAGCATGCTGTTTGATATCTGGGTGATTCCCATGGCGTTAGAAGGCCGTCACATCATCCAAAAGCCTTTTCCATCTTAAAGCACAAGGCCGTTATCAGGAGGATGATAATAATTGAAGTTCTGCCCCAAGTCTCCAAAGCCTGCCTTAGAGTTTTTCCCTGTCCTCGCTTTTATCTGGGAGGCCTTCTCCCATGACTGAATCCGTTCGCTGGGGGCCGGAAAATCCCCATCCGCTCTTCGGTAGGAAGACGGAGCTGGTCTGGGACGGCAAGTACGACGAGTATGGAGCGCGCCGCCCGGTGGATATCGCCGGCTCGGCCATGCCCATGCAGAAGATTGAGACCGTGGACAAGCCCCGGAGCGAGGCTTTTGCCGGGAGTCCAGTGAATTCATTTGCTTTGGTTTACTACACTCAGCCAGTCAACTCTCAGGAAGTCGCTATCAAAAGTGGCGATTTTAGAGATCCCATGCTTAAGACAGGTTGAGGCGATCATGGCATCATTGGGCAGGAGGTTGTATCTGATCATCGCGTTGCTCCAATCTGATTGATCGTCATTGATCGGAAGAATTGAGATATCCCTCTCTTTGATGAACCTGAATATAAGATCCAAATCCCCTTTAAAAGGACCGTAGCCTCTTTGAACCATGACTCTCCGAAATTCGGAGTAGTTCTTGGTCCCATATCTCTCTTTGCAGAGCTTGCGAAGGGAGATGAAGACCAATTCACCTAAAACCGTTGATGATGTCGCCAGATCCGATTTCATTAAAATGATATCCTGGGCGAATTTGGTGAACTTCGTTTGCACCAAAACGCTGTAAAGCACATTCGTATCTACAAAGATCACATCTGGGCCTCTTCTTCAAACTCTTCGAATTCCTCCATAGAGCCTTCGCCGAGCGCGCCGAGAAATTTGGAGATATCGAACTTCTTTACTGTGAGCTTGACTCTCTCCCCTTCTTTAAAGTCTACCTCATGGAGCGGCTTGAGGACACCACCTTCATAGACACATTCGATGGTTTTGGATGCGCTCATAATTTTTCCCACGGGATTATTTGATTCGAGAACTTAAATACTCTTCCTGCGCTGCCACTTTGGTGGCACGACCTCTTTGAAAGCTGCCGCTTCATCCAAAAGCCTTTTCCATTCTGCCGACCCAAAAGACGCAATCAGGAAGGATAATAAATGGCCCATCGTCTCAAGTTTCAAGATCTCTCTATGCAGTTCTCCTTATCCAAAGTCGCTCTCCTCTGCCCGGAGGCCCCCTCCCATGCCTGAGTCCGCCCGCTGGGGGCCAGAAAATCCTCATCCGCTCTTCGGGAGGAAGACGGAGCTGGTCTGGGATGGCAAGTACGACGAATATGGAGCGCGCCGCCCGGTGGACATCACAGGGAGCGGCATGGCAATGAAGGAGATAGAGACCGAAGGCCATAAATGTAGCTACATAGCGCAACTAATCAGCTAGCTATCCCTAAAGCCCGGCGAAGAGGAGATCAAGAAAAAGTAGCGGTTCTGGAATCGAGGGTAAAATGTACAAAGGATTTTTAAAATTTATTGATGTGGTTTTTAATAAATATGTATATTTATTTCTCGGATTAATTCTTTTTAGCTCGGTAGCCAGCGTGAATCTTCAAAACAACGCAGATTACGATGGAAATAGCATTTTGAAATTAGCCGATAATTTTTTTAGAGTAATAGCAGGTGCGGGTGCAGGCGGTCTATTAACCGTATTGGTGCTTAATCATGTGACAAGAACGCGTGCAAGCCATTCGTATCGGGCGATCATTAACCGATTTGTTGAGCTATCTGGTTCAACCTACGTCGATATCCTAGGAAATTATGGCCATGGAGAATTTATTAACGACTTATATGGCTCTAGGTATGGCCCTACAGATGCCTGTGCTTACATACAGAAAATTATAAATTTGCTGAATGAAAATGCAAGACGATTAGAAGGAGGAAAGCATACCTGCTGTTTATTAAAGTACGATAGGTCAGCCAAATACATAGAAGATTTAACTAATATTTATTATAGAGACGCAATTAATAATACAACCGATGCAGATACTCTGAAAGAGCTATATAGATGCACAGACATGGGATTGAAACTTTCAGGATTATTAGAAGGGGATTTTACGGAATTCAGTAGAATTTTTACACTTGCTCATTTCTTAGAAGTGAACCTTGAATTATATAGAATATTGCTAAAAGAATTTGACGTAAGTACCGACAATGATATCAAACTTAGTGGAGGTATAAGCTGACATCAAAAAATTCATTAATTAAGACTTGAAGACGAATAACTCGAAAAAGTTGATAAGAAACGTAAATAAGAAAGAGTACATTCACTAAAGTAAATCGGTTATCGGTGCATAACATGCCTAACGAACCCTATTTGCCACGCATTCCCGGGTGGAGCGGTCCAGAAAAAGCCATTGGTGATATGTTTAGATGGGGCAAAAAGATTGCTAATAATCGCCTCATAATAAGATATTTAAAAGATAAGGCAAGCGGGAACTATGTAACAGAAGGGATATTTTGGGATGTTTCAAAGTTAATAGGAGGACAGCGTTGGTTTATCAAAAATGGCAAAAAATTTGAACTTGAATTTAAGTTAACCTCATGGGGCGACCTGCAAACTGAAGATGGAGACCTTGCGGTCACAGGCAGAGGACTGGGTGAGACCATTGAGGAAGATGTATCAACTCCAGAAAGAATGGCTACATATCTGGAACAATTAGCAAAATAATGTTAATATTTTAATTTCTGTAGTGATTTATTACGGGCCCAATACAGTCTTCAAGAGATCGCTTATTCCGGATATCTTTGAATAGCAGGAACAAGATGGATAGAAGTCGGTTTAGGTGGTGTGCTGGAATGAGATATGCTCAACTTAACCTCCTTAAAAGAGCTAGCCAGGTAAAGCAGGATCATAATAATTAGCTAGATGGCATCATTAATATAATGAATCCTTATTTTGATACATAGGGAGTGCAGATGGTCACGATTTTCTCATCCTTTAGGATTGGGTGGCCGCGCAGTTAGATTTTTTCGGCCATGATCCCTCTACCATGAATCTATTATACCTACCTGGTGATCCATCTGGCCCCCTTGGATGGCGTAGGAGATGAAGAGTCTTGCCCGCTACCCCGCCTTTCCCTCCGAGATTAGTTGTATAACATTATAGAATCTTTAAGCAAAATGTTATAGAACTGTTTACCTGCAAAAGACATCCGCAAGAGAGAAAGGAAAGCTCTGAAGGAAGAGGCCCTGGATCTGGCCAGGGGTGCTAAGGCGGCCATGAAGGCAGCAAAAACCCTGGCGGAGGCTAGGAGGAACGCCCCGCACCCTGGACCGAGCGGACGGCTTGAAGGCTGAAGCTGAGGCCCAAAAGGAAGCCACCAGGCTGGAAGACCTGCATCTCTGGTGAATGCTGAAGGGTCAAGACCCCAAGAAGGGCGACATACTGCTGCTGGAGGCCACATGAAGAGAGAGCTATAGAGCAAAATGTCCACATAGGGAGCTGCGCAAAGATGGATCAAGAAGTAGCCTTACAGAAAGCCATAAAGATGAAAGCGGAGACCTTAAGGATCTCATTTTGAGCCAGAAGTTGCTCAGATTAATATGCGCCGATCGGGATTCGAACCCGAGTTTAGGCGTTGGCAACGCCTAGTGATAACCGCTACACTATCGGCGCATTCGTGTTATACGAAGCACCCCCTACAATCACCTTCTAGTCTAAAAACATTGCGGGCAAAAGGGCCACCCCACCTCTGCAGCCCAGTGTTACATACCCTTTATCTACCTTGAAGGCCACCCTTTTATGGTGATATTTGCTTGCATGATGTCGTCATAGTGGGAGCAGGCCCGGCAGGGCTGACCGCAGCCATGTACTGCGCGAGAGGCGGGAAGAAGACACTGATTTTGGGAAATATCTACAGCTCGCAGCAGTCTATGGGCGGCCTCTATGAAAACTATCCCGGATTTCCGGATGGCATCCAGGGCATTGAGCTCTCGGAGAGGATGCTGGCCCAGGCCCAGAAGTTCGGGGCGGAAAACCAGACCGAGCAGGTGGAGAAGATTGTGCCCCTGGGCGACTTCTTCCGCCTCAAGACGGAGAACTGGCAGTATGAGGCCAAGACGGTCATACTGGCCATGGGAGCCGGCCACCGCCCCCTGGGTGTGCCGGGAGAAAAAAAGCTGACCGCCAGGGGTGTCTCCTATTGTGTCCATTGCGACGGAGCCCTCTTCCGAAACAAGGCTGTGGTCGTGGCCGGCTACGGCAATGGAGCGGCCCGCGCCGTCCTCTATCTGGCCAACATCGTCAGCAAGGTTCATCTGCTCTGTCCGCGGGAGAAGCTGGTGGCGGAATCGGTCTACCTGGATCGTATCAAGAATCTCTCCAACTATACCGCCACCTTCGGAGCAGAGGTCACCGAGATCCAGGGCAGCGACTTCGTCACCGCAGTGGGCTTCAAGGTGGGAAACACCCCCCGATCGGCAAAAGCGGACGGCGTCTTTGTGGAGATGGGCATGAAGCCCAATGCCGATCTGGCCCTATCCCTGGGACTGGATATGACCCCCGGCGGCTATGTAAAGGTCAACCGCCTCAATCAGGAGACCAGCATGCCCGGCGTCTATGCCGCTGGAGATCTCACCGGCGGCAGGCTGCAGGTGGCTACAGCAGTGGGCAGCGGCGCATCGGCTGGAATCAGCGCTCTGCAGCACCTGGTATAGGGTCAGGTAAGGAAATGGCTTATGCAAAAGAGAAGGCAGAGCTGGACCTTGGCCGGCCTGTGACCGTATGGCGCTCCCAAGATCTTCTAGACGGTCAGCCCGCCCAGTCGCTGACCATGATCCTGCGCACAGTGGGATGCCGCTGGAACCGCTGCACCATGTGCGGCTATGCCGCTGAGGGTGCGCCGGCAGCATCCCAAGATCTGATCAGGCAGTTCGAATGGGCCATAGGCCGCTCTTCACCCGAGGTTTCTGTGATCAAGATCTATACCAGCGGCAGCTTCCTGGATCCGGACGAGATGCCTGTTCAAGCCAGAGATGAGATTCTGGAGCGTCTGCAGGCTCTGGGAATATCCCGGCTGGTCATAGAGAGCCGTCCGGAGTATATAACTTCCCAGAGCGTCGAGGCCTGTCTCTCTCATCTTCCCACCGAGTTTGCCATAGGTCTCGAGAGCTCGAATGACCTCATCCGGGAGAAGGTCATAAGAAAGGGCTTCTCCTTCCGGGATTTTGTGGCGGCATCAGAACTGGTGCACCGCCAGGGCGGCAGGATAAAGGCCTACATCCTGCTCAAGCCGCCCCTGTTGACCGAAGGCCAGGCCATGGGAGACGCCATAGCCACCGGCCTGGCGGCTCGCCCTCACGCCGATATACTCTCTCTGAACCTCTGCAATGTGCAGCGCAATACATTGGTGGAGAGGATGTGGCAGAGAGGAGAGTTCCGGCCGCCCTGGCTCTGGTCCGCTCTGGAGGTGCTGGAGAAGGTGCCGGGGCCGATAGTGTGCGATCCGGTGGGAGCGGGGACCAGGCGGGGGTCCCACAACTGCGGCAAGTGCGATGAGGCCATAGCCGCAGCAATCAGGGATCACGCCCTCTCTCAGGATGTGGGGCAGCTGAGACGCTTGGAATGCTCCTGCAAGGCCACCTGGAGAGATCTCATGGAGCTGGAAGAGGGTGCTTTCGGGGCAATGCTATTCTGAGAAGAGGCCACATGCCTTCAGATCTAGGCCTTTCTCATATTCTTGGCGCAGCCTCCAATTTCGATCCTGCTTCTCATAGCGGAAAGCTCTTCGTAGATCTCCTGCAATGCCTTGTTCTGAGCGGCAAAATTTTCCAGTACTGCTTTGCTCTCCTCCTCCGCCCTGAGGTTCATCAGGTAATCGTTGTGAGACTTGAGACGATCCTGGCGGTTCTGGCTCATGAGGATCAGAGATGCGGTATAGGCGGACTGCAAAGAGAATATCAGATTCATGAAGATAAAGGGATAGGGGTCCCAGGGACGGAGATAGGCACCGGCATTGAGCACCACCCAAACTGCCACAAGCATCGATTGTATGAGTATAAACTTCCATGAACCCAGGTTCTTATAGACCCAGTCGGCAAACCTCTCACCATATGTGGAGGGGCCGGGATCTATTTCGCTTAATTCCCTCACCGGAGGATGATCATGCCGGAAAGGATCGGGAAATGCCAGCTTTTTCATGAGTCGCTCTCCTCATATCCGTTGGATGCACCCGATTGATGGTGCTCGAAGCTTACGGTCATATTCTCTAACCATCCACAGATCATTTATATAGATCAACCCATACAGATCTATCATTGTCTTTTATCGACCTTGCAGCCCTCTATGGTGTGTGGGAAATGCTTATATGCCAGCTCTACATCCTACCATCCGCTGCGCGGGGCCATAGGGTAGCCTGGTATCCTACAGGACTGGGGGTCCTGTGACCGGCGTTCAAATCGCCGTGGCCCCATCGAAGGCTTTTCTTGATCTTGAGGTCGATCTCTATTATTCCCAGCATCGCTTTAAATAAATGTGGCACAAAACTGTCATAACTCTTTATGGTCGAATGGCTGGAGCTTGAGGGAGATGAGGATCTCCTTCCGACCATCATCGACCCGCCGGCACTCTCCACATGAGGATCATACAAAGCAGAGTTTTTTATATCATATTAATAGATCTGGATTATCAATCCTGCTGGCCTGCCGGCGGGATCATGGGGAGTGTAATAATTGAAAGCTATGCAGAAGAATAGGATTTGGCCTATGGCTTTGGCATGCCTCTTGTTGCTGTTTGCTGCCATCTCTGCCCAGGGCCTGCAAAACTTCGATCCGACTTTTACAGATGTTCAATATGGGGATGAGTATGATCCTTATGGAGCATATTCATCCGATCTGCCCGAGGGAGCGCCGCTTCCAGCTGCACCATCAAGCGCACAAGAGCTGGGCCTTTCCATACCCGAGGAAGAGGCTGCCTCATACCAGACGCCTCCATCGGCGGAGATCAGCAAATCCTTAATCCCTGCCAGCTCGGCTATCGTCTCTGATTCATCTTCATCAGGCCGCACTTCAGGCCAGTTCCGGGCAGCTCAGAATTACGCAGCCAATTATCCCCCGGAAAGCTATGCCACTCAGCGCCTTATAGTCTCTCCGGAAGGGGCGACACCGAAAAACAGGCTTTACATATCCAGCGTTCCCAAGACCGTTGCTGGCTGCCGTCTGAATGGTTGGCTGCCAATGTGGCTGCAGACATTCGCCAGTGATCCCATATGGATCTATGAGTGGTATCCGGGCGGCAGTCTCAGAGTCAACTATCTGGGATACGCCGGAGTAGGCTGGCAGAAGAGGTGGTTTAACGGAGATACCCCTGGCTGGCATATTCTACAGTTCTACTCCCGGGGCTGGAGCAACTACGTTTACATCTATGTCTACGGCCAGAGTTCCGGGCAGTGGACTGATCTCGGACCATATGCGGTATCTGTGCCCCCGAGCAAGCCATCATACAAAGGGACGGCTTCAGTTACCATGAGGTCAAGTTGGCTGAGAGGCTATGATGTCTACCTGGATGGCGCTTACATAGGAACGGAGGGAATGGGATCAGATCTACTGGACGGCGTTTACAGCTTCAGAGTACCTGGAGACATGTGGCATAACATTGTCCTGATAAAGAACGGACAGAGCTATCCTGAGGCGGGTACCTTCTTGAGCGGGGCATCCTATAGGTTTACAATTTAAAAATATTTTTAATAGCTTTAATTTTTTTATACATAAGATTTTTTAAAAATCTGAGACAATCTTGCGGATTGCCGTGATCTGGAAATGATCCTGCTGCTGAGCGCCCGATAAAACAAGTAATGAGCATAGAGGTTCCCGCATCTGATCTCGATTGAGGTAATTCTCATCAAAAAACTAATATAATATAGCTTAGGATTATTTGCTAAAATGAAGACTAACCTCCGCCGCACCTTGAGCTTATTCGAGGTCACCATATCCGGAGTTGGAATAATCCTGGGGGCAGGAATCTATGCTCTCATCGGTGAAGCAGCTGGCCTAGCCGGAAATGTGGTCTGGCTATCCTTTGCCCTATCCGCCCTGGTTGCCGTCTTTACCGGCCTGTCCTATGCCGAGCTGGCCTCCATGTTTCCCAGAGCCTCAGCAGAGTACGAATACACATATCAGGCATTCGGCCAGCTTCCCGCCTTCTTGATAGGCTGGCTGATAACCTTTAGCGGCGTGGTGGGGGCGGCCACAGTCTCATTGGGCTTTGCTGGATACTTTAAGGCCCTCACAGGTCTTCCCATTCTGCCATCAGCTCTGCTTTTGCTGGCAGCGCTCTCCGCCCTGATCCTCTTGGGAATCAAGCAATCGGCCAGGGTGGCCATTGTCCTCACTGCCATAGAGGTGATGGGGCTGGCATTCATAATACTGCTCGGCATCCCCTATCTGGGAAGCGTGGACCTGCTGGAGCTGTCTCCTCTGGGCTATTCCGGCATATTCCAGGCATCTGCCCTGATATTCTTCGCCTTCATTGGCTTTGAGGAGGTGGTCAAGCTCTCCGAGGAGGCAAAAGATCCGGAAAAGAATATTCCCAGAGGCCTGATACTGGCCATATCGGCAAGCATAGTGCTCTATATATTGGTAGCCATCTCCTCGGTCAGCATTCTGGGCTGGGAGGAGCTGAGCCGCTCCTCGGCACCCTTTGCAGATATTGCCTATTCTGCTCTGGGTCCCGATGCCTCCTGCATCATGTCCTTAATAGCACTCTGCGCTACCGTAAATACTGTGCTGCTCATGCTCCTCGCCTCTTCCAGGATTGTCTACGGCATGGCGCAATCCGGATCCCTGCCCTCCTTCCTGGCAGCAATAAATCATCGCACTCAGGCTCCCTGGAATGCCACCTTGATATCTGTGATCCTTGCCATGTCCTTTGTCTTCCTGGAGGACATCTCCCTTGTGGCCAATGTCAATAACTTCACTGTATTTGTGACCTTTATTGTGATCAACGCCGCTCTGATTGTGCTTCGAATTTACAGGCCGCAGATCAAGCGACCATTTAAGGTGCCGCTATCCTGGGGGGGGCTTGCCCTGGTGCCTATCTTGGGAATAATCTTCAATGCCTTCATGCTGGCTCAACTGGATGGGCAGGTCTATGGCATTGGGCTCGCCCTCACCTGTCTGGGCGGCATAGCCGCATTGCTGAACCGACGCTTTGCCTCAAAAGCTGCTCAGAAGAGATGATCCCGAACTGCTGAGCGGTTCAGTCCTCATCCATAGAGCACAGACTGGGTCTCATCAGCCTCCAAAACCGTATCATCCTCTTGAGAGGATTGATGCCTTAAGATAGATCCCACTGCAGAATTGTGCTCTCCCAGGATCAACGCCTCGCTCTTAACCATCTCTGGGACATCTTCTTCCTGTATATTATAGAATTCTACCTTAAGAAATTGATTTTCTCTCGGCTCCAGAGTCATAATCGAGCTGATGAAGGTTTCAGTGCAGGAGATGAGAAATAGAGGCCATTCGTCACTCTTTACCAGAAAACTGGGATCTATCATCTCCTCTTTGACTATGGCATAGTCGGCATATAATTCATCGCCGGACTGGTCATCGGAGAGGACATTGCTGAAAGCAAAGCCCAAAATCACATCTTTGGGATGCACAATAGCTCTTACTATTGCCCTATCAGCCAGATTAGAAATGCAGGCCAGGGCCTGAATAATCCGATCTTTGGATATTGAAAACTCTGCCAATTTCTTTGTCCGGGTCATGATATTGATCCTCCAATTGAGGGCTATATTGATAAGTATGGCTTATAATCTTATCGAGAATGCTTTTAAAAAAGATTTAGTTAAAAATCTAAATCGCTAGGCTGCCAGCCTGAATCCATCTGCATGGCCGGTCCACTTCTCGCCGCTGGCCGACATCGCACTGTATGTTCCAGATGCATCTTCATGGGAGATATTCAGGAGAAGCTTATAGAGCACAATAGGCTGCTGAGCGGTCAGATCGAGGCTCAAGGCCTCTCCTTGCAGCGTCCCTGATGCCGTCACCTGACGGGTGCTATTGTCTTCTCTGATGCTGCCTGAACCGAATATGGAGGAGCCTTCCTGGAACAGGGCAAGCGAGACATCCCTCTGGATACTATCGACGAGCTGAAGCGACCAACTTCCCGATGCATTGGCCATGGTGGTATCGTTTGATGCTATCTCACTGCCGGCGGAAGTGGACGGCTGGGGGGAGGATGATGCAGCCTCTTCAGCCGGGCTCTGCTCTTGGGCCATGCTCCTTGACTCAAACGGAGTGCTTCCGCTGCTGGAAAGGCTGCTCGGCATATCCCAGTCCAGAGTGGAATTCTCTTTTTCAGCGAAATGCCTCTCTCGAGATGCCCTAGCCTGATTTGCTGTGGCTTCTACATTGATGGACTGTATGTTGCTCTGCTCAATATACTCATCAACGGAAATGCCCGAGGCGATGGATGCCGAATCAGGCAGCAGGACGGCCTGCAATCCCATGAGCAGTAAGCCGAAGGATATCAGACCTAAAATCAATCCATTAGTCTTCATATTTGCTGAAACCCCATATCTTGATTGCCGTTAGGATCCTCTCACCTCTTATAAATCATTGGTGGAGGGAGGGCCGCCATAAAGGAGTCGCCGGAAAGAGATAAATTCACAGGCGCATCTTTAGTAATAGGGGCTAGATCGATTTGAGAGAGGAGGATTTCCTGCAGCAATTAGAGGGCATCATTCTGCCGGAGACATTCGACCAGGATCTATTGGACCGGGCGGCAGAGATGTTCGGCAAATGGGGAAAGGCCAGGCATATGAACGAGCGGGAGCATCTTTTTGAGTCATTTGGCCTCGGCTCCAGGCTGGAAGACAGCCCCGAGGTCAAGATGCAGAAGGCCGCACTGCGCTATGTCTGCACTAGGATGATGCAGGCCCAATTCAGCCGACGTGAAGCCTCCGATCTGATCCGCAATTTCAACCGGATTAAAGATCCGGGCTACAAGTGGCTGGAATAGTCTCCTGTAATGCCGCTTCATCAATGCTGTCTACCTCAAAAATTGAGATAGAAGTATAGGTGAAATCCCATAATCAGCGAGGCAGCCCACATTCCTGCTGCCGCCTGCATGGCAGACTTCATGGAGAGGCGGGGATGGATGCCTCTCTCGTAGACCAGGTTGATGTAAATGAATAGCGGTACCACTGCCAGGCCCAGAGCATGATGTAGCAGCAGCTCGACGGCAAATAGATTGATTCCGCGATCCGTCTCCAATAGAGCACCCATGGCCGGGGACATCAGCAGAAGGATAGCCAGGATCTGGGCGGCGAAGGCCAGGCGGAGCATCATGCAGTGCCTTTTGAATTCTCGTCTCCTGGCTAGGAGAATAGCAGAGGACAGAACCACAGCCAGGATGAATTGGGAAATGATGTTCATCGCTACAAGGAGATTTGGACCAACTATCATGCTTGTATATTTTATTTAGAGATCTTAAATCTTTGCAGATTTAAAATTATTATAAACATTGAATTTCATACCTTAGAAAATTACTTGAACTAATACAAAACAATATCTAATTGGTGAATTTGATGTCGAAAAATTGGCTGTTCGCACCTAGGGATTTCTCAAATGGACCCTCTGAACTCAGATACATGAATAAATACATAAGTGTATTGAAGGAATCTGAAAATAAATCCGATATGAGCACAATTGTCGAAAATCCAGAAGATGCAACCAGATTTTATGATGGAGATTCGATCACGGTAAAACTCCGCGGTGCCATGATAAGAGAAAACAAGGATGCGCTTTTTTTCGGAGATAATGACTTGATGATCTTGAGCACCTATCAATTTGGAAAGGAGCCAGCAGTTCAGAAAATGCATTTTATGCAAGATGATGTGCCACTTGGCTGGCAAGGCGAATTTTTCAATGATATAATTCTGGCCCTACTGGATTTTAGAGATACTAATAAAAGGCTAGCATTAAGGGTCCAAGTTTATGATCTGGACGTAACCCTCCGCAATATGGGCGAATCGCTAAAGAGCCTAATTGATGGCTCCGATTCCATCAAAGGCTTAGCAGAAGGAGCTATTGCTGCCTTTCCTGGATTAACACCATTTGCAGCATTTACTGAGCCTTTGATAAAGACGATTGGAAACCTGGCAGAGCATGTCGAGGATCACGATAGAATATTGGACGAAAGAATAATCATGGAGTCGGCAAGCGCTGATACCGGCCATACGCTACTGCAACAGGGATATTATGTTTGCTTTAACCATCCTGTAACTATGGAGCAAGCGAAGTATCTTAGAGAAGATATGACGATATTAGATGCCAAGAAAGAAGAGTTCAAAGACTTCAGTTATGCCATAGTAGAATTGGATAAGAAATTCGAGGAAGGCGTTGATTTAGAGATCGATCAAAAGGCAGCAAAGCTTGCCTCCGAACTTGCCGGAAAAGGACAGAGCGGCAAAGCGGCCCTCGATTTCCTCCGCGATACATTGAGCACATATAAGGATTTCAAAGACCTTCAACGTGAAGATGAATTGACCAAGAAGGAAAAAGCCAAAACAATATCGCAGTCCGAGATGAATCTTTTGAAAAAACTGAGAGATAATGAAAGAATAAAACCATACATTTCTGACCGGACAGAAAAGAAATCCTAATGAGAACTTCTCAGAATTCTTTTTTTAAAAAAATATTTTTAATTTATTTTCTTGATAAGCCAGGCCATGTTCTCTCCCAATCTCTTCATGGTTGCCATCCCCTCTTCATCGTTCTCCACATCCTTCTCCTCTCGGCCCAGCCCGATATTCCAGTAGCTGGACCCGGCCATGATCATCTGGCTGATGAAAAAGAGGTGGTTGATGGAGTCGAAGACGTGAATGGCCCCTGCCCGTCGCACCGCCACAACCGCCGCACCCACCTTGCGCCTGAGCATGTCCCCATTGGCCTTGGACACGAATCCGGCCCGGTCGATGAGGGCTTTGGCCTCGGGGGTGAGATCTGCGAAGTAGGTGGGCGAGCCGATGATAATCCCGTCCGCTTCCGCCATCTTCTCAATGCAGAGGTTGATCATGTCCCTATCCTGGGCGCAGCGGCCGTCTTTTCTCTCAAAGCATTGAAAGCATGCCCTGCACCCGGTGAGGGGTCCTTTGAGATGTATCAGCTCTGTATCTATGCCCTGGCTCTCCAGTTCCCGGAGGACCACACCAAGCAGTGCGGCGGTATTTCCGTCCCGATGGGGGCTGCCGTTGAATGCCACAACCTTCATGAAATTGTCACCTCATATTTGCCATCAATTATGCGGCAGATCTTCTATTTTCAAATCTCCACCAGCCGGTAGTCCCTGCTTCCGAGGCCAATCTTCTCTCCATAGTCCAGCTGGATCCGGCCCCGGGTCCCCTCCCAGAGGCCCAGGAATTTGTCCTCTCCCGGCTTGCGGTTCTTCTGCAGCAGGGTGTTGTCCAGGCCCATCTGGCGGTTGACCAGATCGTAGCTGGCCTGATCTATGGCCACGGGATCGGTACAGGCCAGGATGCCTATGTCCGGCACTATGGCCGAGTCGCTCCAGGGAACGCAGTCGCAATCGGGGGTGATGTTGATCAGGAAGTTGTAGAAGCCCATCCGGCCTTTCTTTCCCGCCGCTGCACCCAGAGCGTACTCGGTCATCCTCTCCATAAACGGGGGCACCTCCACCAGCCAGTCGAAGTCCAGGGCATGGGTGGGGCAGAGGCGCAGGCACTTGCCGCAGCCGGTGCAATGACTGTAGTCGATGGCCGTGATCTTCTTTTCCACAGTTATGGCCTGATTGGGGCAGGCATCCTGGCAGGAGCGGCAGCCGCTGCACAGCTCAGCATTGAATATGGGGCGGGTGGAGTGCTGGTCGGCCTTGCCCAAAGGCGGAGCGCAGCCCATGCCCAGGTTCTTGACCGCTCCTCCGAAGCCGGCCGGCAGGTGAGCCTTGAAGTGGGAGACCACAATCATGCTATCAGCGGAGGCGATCTCGCCGGCGATCTTGACCTTCTTAAAATGCTTTCCCGGAACGGGCACCTCCCGGAAGCTGTCTCCCTGCAAGCCGTCGGCGATGATCACCGGCGCACCGGCTACGGTGCGGCCGAAGCCGTGCTCTTCGGCGGTCTGCAAATGTACGGCGGCATTGCATCGGCTGCCGCCGTAGAGGGTATTGGTGTCTGTGAGAAAGGGCCGGGCCCCCTGATCCAGGATCTTCTCCGCTATGGGCCGGACCAGGACAGGACTGACATAGGAGTCATTGCCCAGCTCGCCGAAGTGGATCTTGATGGCGGTCAGGTCACCCTTCTTTATGACTTTAGAGAATCCGGCGGCGTCAAA
This sequence comes from Methanothrix sp., assembly GCA_017994055.1. Classification (GTDB taxonomy): domain Archaea; phylum Halobacteriota; class Methanosarcinia; order Methanotrichales; family Methanotrichaceae; genus Methanothrix. The sequence goes on along the minus strand of JAGOLL010000005.1, from coordinate 34,012 downwards.
TAGCCTGTGGATCTTGTTTTGCTTGCTGTCCTCCGGGCTGCGGGCCCTGATACCGGCGAAGTAGACTGTGCTCTTCATTCCTGCCACCAAATATCTTGGATTATATCGTTCTGGTAGTAGAAGAATCTAATGGGGGAATTTTTGTTTTTGCTCTTGCTGAGATCCCTTCATCCTTTAATTCTGTAAATGTCAGCACGGCAGGAAGCGTATATATCCCAAATATTTCGTCGGATGAGAGATTTGCCGGCTGCTATTGCATCAGCATTCTCTGGGAGCTCTCCAAGGATGGCTATCTTCAAGCACTTCAAATCCAAAGAAATTATTTGTTTTTTGTCATTGCCATAATAGGCTTTGCCATTACCAGGAGCTGAAATTGTGCGACTCTTGATATTCGACTCTGGTGGCATAGGAATACTGCTAAATCTCATTGTAAGCGTGTCAAAGACAATAGGCTCACAACTAGACGATTTCAATCTGGATGCAATCAATATTTTTTTTGTTTTTTTGTCCAATGCTATGGGGCCAAAGCTATCGCAGCTATCTAATCTTAGCGGAATATAGATTTTTATTTTTTTATTATATATATCAATTATGCCAAGCCAATTCGTCTCTAGCGAAGTAAAATAAATGTGTTCTTCATCGACTGCTAGACCACTGATAGTCTGCCAACTCTGAGGGATTTCAATGATTTCGGTCTCACCCGTATTTGGATCTGTCTTTGCTATTGCGCTCCCTGAGTCGAATTGGCTTTTCCAGCCTGAATATAGCTTAGAATCTGGACCAAGTACGATGCCACCGGTCGGGCGGTTGTAGGATTTGGTTGGATGACATTTTGCTGAATTTGCTGGGCTCAATCCAACGCTTGCTATGGTCCTCGGATTTTTTCTGTCCAATTGATCCCAGGGTTGATTGGGATCGTACTGGATGATATCACCACCGGCGTAGGCGACAGCATATATCTTTCCATTATAGAAAGCAATATCATAAATCTCCCCATCAGCATCGCAAAAGATGGGGTAGTTGACAAAATCTCGGGTGTGCGGATTCATCCTGAATAATGTCTGGCCAAATCGCGGCCCGCCCCATAGACATCGGTCAGGATCTGCTTTAAGGAAGAGTATCTCTCTTGGACTGCATTTCGTCGGTATAGGCACAATATTAAGGGTTTCATCGCCCGGTTTAATCAAAAAATAGTCCTGTCCTCGAATGCCTAGAATTTCTCCTTTGCTACTGCTTGCGAATACTCTCCCGCCATGCAAGTCTATCTTTTTCTTAGTAATCTCTGTCAAGTGCTTATCGCCTTTTATATAACTATAAAAGAAATGAAAAACTGAACCAGTATTAATGTCCTCTTGAATCTGATGAATGAATAGCCTGTCTTTTGTAGTAAGAGTTGTATCGATATGATATCCCCCTCGATCATTTGGCGGCAAGGGGAATGGCAAAGGGCAAATATCTTTAAGAGATACACTTTCAAGGGCTTTAATGCCACCATTTGGAAGCCTTGGCAAAAAATAGTCATTCCATATTACACCGCGAATCGCACCATCCAGAGCAGTTTTTAAATCACCAGTTAAATTATGAAATCTATTTGTGGAATTGGGATCAAATGGATCGAAAAGCCATACAGATGGTTCTCCTTTCCCGGAGCAATAACAAATAATTCGCCCATCTGGCAAAATTGATAAACAACGCATATCGTCGTTTATCAAATTAGGTCTTCCTAATACCCTTACTTCATAAGTGTTCAGATCCAACGATGCAAGGCTTCCGGTCGGATAACCGCCTCCATAAACAAAGCCATCTTTCCCTAATATTGGACTCCTTATATACTCCGCACCCGGGAATTTTGCACATTTTATAAACTTCATTTTTTTTAGATTAAAAATAACAAATTCTCCGTCATAATAGGTTCCTATGATGAGACAATCATTTGATACTTTAATCATTCCCCATGAACCGTGTCCTTTAGGAGCATGGAAAACACACCCATTATTTTTCTCAGGATTGATCAAAATAAGCTCCATATTACTGATTTCGTTCATATTCAAAATAGCAAATAATTCATGTCCATTAGCTGGATCAACGACTGCACATCCGGCATGAACGCTAAAAGCTAAACAAGGCCGGCCCAAATACTCGGCCATTTTCAAGGCATTTGAGGATTTGAACATTAAATACCTCTACTTTGGAAAAGTACGAAGGCTATTATGTATCAAGCTATATTTAAAGGATCCCTAGCGAACGCTCCCGAATGTGTCGTGAAAATAATAGATTTGATCTTGATGCAATTCCATCATCACCTGCTCGACGCCCTCCGCCGCCACCAGTCGGAGACCGCCGCCGCCCTGGAGGCGCTCCTGCCGGCGGTGCTGGAGAGGGCTTTCCGGGGAGAGCTGTAGATCAGGATGGAAAATATATACTAAGAGCACTAAAATATGTCTGATGGGTGAAGATGCAAGCATCGTCGTCACAGTCGATGATATAAAGGCATTCGAAAAGCTGAAGCTTATCTCCCAGATAGCCCCCGTGAAAGAGAGGATCAGTTCATTTGAGAGGAAGCACGGCTGCCGCCTCAAAGCATTCGAAGAGAGATTAAAACAGCTTCCTGAGGACTTCGAGCGCTGGGACGATTTTATCGAGTGGAAGGCCTACGCAGATAGCTTGAAAGACCTCGAATCGCGGCTCAAGAAGATCGAAGATGCAACGGACTTTAGAATCGCTCCAGGATGAGCTGATCAAGAGCTTTGAAATCCTGGACTTCAAGAGCGGTGAGAGCTTTTATTTTCTAAAGGTCAAGGCAGTCCTAATTGATGACAGCCTGCTTCATATCAAGGAGTACAGCTCCCTTGATGGCTATTTTTATTCTTATCACTGGCAGGGCAGGGATGGATCTCTGAGAATAAGATGGGACAACTCGCCCCATCATAGAGATCTTTCCACTTTTCCGGATCACAAGCACGTACCTGAATTAGAGGAGTCCAGGGAAATGTGTTTGGCAGATGTCCTGCAAGAGATCAGGCAGATGCTAAAAGAGTAGGCGAGGCTCGACGCCCTCCTCCGCCGCCCTGGATGCGCTCCCGCCGGCGGTGCTGGAGCGGGCCTTCCGGGGGGAGCTTTAGAGCAATCGCTCGAATTATATGCATTTTCTGAATTGACTCAAGAAAAATACTTTCGCTCAGCGCGGCGTGATCTTTAATAATGAAAATGCCTACTAATTAAAGAAGTATAGTGATACAGGATAAGGCAATGTCTACTCAGGAGATTCGTGATCCGATCCATAATTTCATCCGGATTAAACCAGAAGAGATGCAGCTTCTGGATAGCGCTCCTTTTCAGAGGCTCAGGCATATCCATCAGCTCGCTTTGACCTATTTGCTTTATCCTGGTGCGACTCACCGTCGGTTTGAGCACTCCTTAGGAGTCATGGAGCTTGCCAGCAGGGTTTTTGACGTCGTAACAAACGCGGATAATATCCTCGACGGATCTGTCAAAGAGATAATTCCCAGGGATCTCCTTCAATATTGGAGAAGAACATTGCGTATGGCAGCCCTATGCCATGATCTAGGTCACCTTCCTTTCTCTCATGCTGCAGAGAATGAGCTTCTGCCGGATGGATGGGACCACGAGCGCTTTACCGTGGAGTTGATCCGCAGCGATGAGATGAAGAGGATTTGGGGCAGGATGAAATTAAACTGCGAAGATGTGGCCAAGCTTGCCGTAGGTCCAGAGCATTACAAAGAGAGCAGATTCGACGATTGGGAGGCCATCCTCTCTGAGATAATAACCGGTGATGCCTTTGGAGTAGACCGGATGGACTACCTGCTAAGGGACTCTCATCACATAGGCGTTGCCTACGGACGCTTCGACCACTACAGATTGATCGATACACTTCGCATCCTGCCCAAAGCTTTAGATGATAATCTTGGATCTCAGGAACTGGGTTTAGGCATAGAAGTGGGTGGTTTGCATTCTGCAGAGGCGTTGCTCTTGGCCAGGTACTTCATGTTCTCGCAGGTCTATTGCCACCATGTTCGCCGTATTTATGACATTCATCTCAAAGATTTTCTGAATAAATGGCTGCCTAATGGCATGTTTACCACATCGATAGAGGACTTACTTCTGATCACAGACAATGATGTGCAATCTGAGCTTTTCAAGGCGGTTCGTGATAAAGATCATCCAGGCCATGATCCAGCTCTTCGCATCGCCAAAAGAGGGCATTTCAGGCTGCTCTACCAGAGGACTCGGGAGGATCTTGAATTAAACCGTGAAGCTGGCAAAGCTGTCTTTGAGGCTGCATGCAGTGAATTTGGTGATTCCGAAGTCAGACACGACTACTACATACAGAGGGGAAGCGGTCTAAACTTTCCAGTGCTATCCAGAGATGATCGCATTTTTTCCTCCCTCATCGAGTCGGATACGTTAGAAAAAGTGCCATTGATAGCAATTGATTATGTTTATATAAGCCCAGAGTGCAGGAAAAGAGCTGAGAAATGGCGTGACAAGAATCTAAAGAGGATTATAGCTTTAAAAGAGGGGGAAGAAAAATGCTGAAAAGGATGCAACGAGACGCAGTTTTGCTCTCGCTGATGAATGAGATGCGAGCAAAGGGCAGTTGGTGCGGCGAAACTCACGTCCAGAAGTCCGCGTACTTCTTGCAAGAGCTGCTGAACGTCCCGATGAATCTAGAGTTTATCCTCTACAAGCATGGGCCTTACTCATTCGATCTGACCGATGCAATTACTGCAATGCGGGCGGATAGCTTGCTTGAGTATCAATCGCATCCGCCCTACGGACCAAGCCTTCTGCCTACAAGAACAAGCCAAGATTTCCTGAATCAATACCCTAAGACGCTAGAGAGATATGCCAAAAAAGTGCAGTTCGTAGCCGAGAAGATTGGAAAGATGGGCGTTGCAGAACTGGAGCGTCAGGCCACTGCCCTTTACGTTACCCTTAATGAAAACGATTCAGAAAATTCACGAGCAAACATGATTACAGTGCTGAAGCCTCATATCAAGATGGACCAGGCCGAAAAAGCTCTGGAAAGCGTTGATGCAATGATAAAAGAGGCTGCTGAAAAAGGCTTATGCAGGGAGCCATAGATCATGAATTTCAAAGTCGTCCTTCAGGAAGCTGAAGAGGGCGGCTACATTGTAAGCTGCCCGGCACTCCTCGGATGCCACTCCCAGGTTGGCAGCATGGATGAAGCCCTGGAGAACATCAAAGAGGCCATAGCTGGCTGCCTGGAATCTCTGGCGGAAGAGCGGACCATGCAGCTGGAGGATGCTCAGCTGTTCCATGATTATGAATAGCTGCAAATCGTTTTCACGACGCCCTCCGCCGCCACCAATCAGAGACTGCCGCCGCCCTGGAGGCGCTCCTGCCGGCGGTGCTGGAGTGGGCCTTCCGGGGTGGGCTTTAGACCACAATCAGAACCAGATTATTATTAATCCTCTCTAAAGCTTTTATTAGCTTCCGACATCATAGCTAAGATCATGAATTTTAAAGTCGTCCTTCAGCAAGACGAAGATGGCGGCTATGTTGTAAGTTGCCCGGCCCTTCCCGGATGCCACTCCCAGGGCGACAGCATGGAAGAAGCCCTGGAGAACATCAAAGAGGCCATAGCTGGCTGCCTGGAATCACTGGCGGAAGAGCGAACCAGGCTGCAGGGGGATGCTTGGCGGTTCTACGATTATGAATAGCTTCTAATCATTGTCCGATGCCCTCCGCCGCCACCAGTCAGAGACTGCCGCCGCCCTGGATGCGACTACATGCCGGCGGTGCTGGAGCGGGCCTTCCGGGGGGAGTTGCAGATCAAGAGGGAAAATACATGCTAGGAGCATAAAGATAAGGCTGATGGGTGAAGATGCGAGGATCGCCCGCGCGCGGGAGGGGGCGGCGGGCTTTGGGCTGATTTGGCGAGGTCGGAGCGGGCTGATGGACATTGGAGTGTATCAGCCAGCGAGATAGAATGAGAAATATTTCTCAGAATCATCAGGCTACTTTTTTAAATTTTCCATCCACAATATTTGATTGAAATATGTTAGATAGGTATGGAAGCATATTTGTCTCTTTTAATAAAGAAGATTTTAAATGATTGATTATAGCAAGATATAAAAATGAAAAATTAGATCCTATTACATTTTCATCGCTATTGCTTATGTTGATTAGATGCCACTCGTTCTTCAATGCATTATCATTGAATTCGGGAATTAGATCAATTGTGCCCAGATTAATTGATTTGCTTTCTTCAACATTACTCCTAAAATTTACAATTAGGCCTTTGTCCAAGAAGCATATTATATTTGGCAATTCAATAGCTTTCCTTTCTTTGTAGATTTCCTGGATATCTTCTATACTAAAGTCGCCAGAATTTACAAATAGCATAAATGAAAATAATGGATTCATATAAGGCCAAACTGGTGTTCTATCAAGACGAAGGCCTCCTCCAAGGCTTATGCCGTTCCCCAGGTAATTTGTTGGGACCCTTTCACGCTGGAGTTTGTTTTTAAATTTTAGATCACTTACAACGCCTATGAAATCTTTAATATAATTCTTAGACTTATAATACGTTGATTTAATTTCTCCTATTGCATATACAGACTCGAATATAAAATACTCTGTGCCGTTAGCAGTGTTCATCAATACTGGAGCACTCAAGTTATCAGCAATTACGATATCAAGCTCATTGCTACTGTTTAGTTGTGAATCTACTATATGTCCATGCCCCACATAGTACGAAGTAGGCAATTTTCTTTTGATTACATTTCGCACAACCTTTTCAACTTCATCTCCTGCTGCATCTATATCCCTCGTGTGGTGAATGAGTATTGCTTTTTCACGTGCTGCTACCATTTCAGCAGCATCCATTTGGAAAACCTTTTCTATTTCAAATTTTTCCAATTTCACGCTAATACCCTTTTGCTTAGTGATTGTCTAGATGATACGGATAGATCAAGATTTAAAAAATATTAAAAGGTAGAATAAAAAATTTTACTGCGGCAGCAGAACCGCTGCTGCCTGCAGTGCCCAGTTGATGAATCCATCTGGGAAGACGCCTATCCAGACCACGGCCAGCATGGTCAAAACCAGCGCCACCACGTATCCCTTCTGCTCTGACATCTTGGGGCCGGCCGGCTCCTTGAGATACATGTAGCTGATGATCTTCAGGTAGTACACCAGCGACAGAGCGCTGTTGAGTATGGCCAGAACCGCCAGCCAGAGAAGGCCGGAGTAGATGGCTGAGCTGAAGAGCACGAACTTGCCTATGTATCCTGCCGTGGGGGGAATTCCCGCCAGCGCAAACATGAAGATGAGCATGCAAAACGCTGTTATGGGCGCGCGGCGGGCTAAGCCGGCATAATTGGATATGTCATCCGGGTCGGTTTCGCTCCCCCTGCCAACCATTCCCGCCACCTGGGCTGTGCCGATGAAGGCTCCCGTCTTCATCAGGGCATGTCCCAGGATGAGCAGCAGTGCGCCTGCTATGCCCAGATGATCGGCCCGGATCATGCCCATATTGAAGACATTGACCGGGTCCGCCCCGTAGGCCGCTCCCACCACAACAAAGGCTATGGCGATGTAGCCGGCCTGAGCTATGGAGGAGTAAGCCAGTATGCGCCGCACATTGTTCTGCCAGCAGGCTGCGAGGTTGCCGAGCGTCATGGTCACAGCCGCCAGTATGGCGAAGGCCATGTACCACTCCAGCCGCAAAGCCACCAGGGCAATGATGATCACCCGGAAGGCGGCAGCGAAGCCCATCTTCTTGGAGCCCGCTGCTAGCAGCGCTGAAACCAGAGCCGGTGCGCCCTCATAGGTATCCGGAGCCCACATGTGGAAGGGAACCAGAGCCATCTTGAAGGCGAATCCCACTATGACAAAGATCAGAGCCACCAGTGTAGCTGGCCCGAAGTCGGCTACCGATGCCGCAGCGATCTCCGCCAGCCGGGTTGATCCGGTCATTCCGTAGAGCAGAGAGAAGCCGAAGAGCATGAAGGCGGAGGCCACTGAGCCGAAGATGAAGTACTTCATGGCCGCCTCCAGGTTCTTCTTGGTCTTATCGAAGGCCGCCAGGGCATATGTGGACAAGCTGGCCAGCTCAAAGCCCACAAACAGGGTTACGATGTCTATGGAGCTGGATACAACCATCATGCCCACTGTGGCCAGCAGGACCAGCGCATAATACTCGTCCGCTCCCTTTCCGGTGTACTTGGACAGAGAGGCGATCACTACCAGCAGTGAGACCACCAAAAAGACGGCCTTGAAGAACTGGGACAGGGCGTCTACAGAGATGGTATCAAAGAAGAACAACGTCGGCTTGAGGGTCAGGTTGCTCGCCACCAGACCCAGTGCTGCCACCAGGCCGGCTGCGGAGAGCATTCCCATCATCTTGCCGCTGTTCTTCATCAGTGATCCCAGCAGTATGATCAATACTGCCAGGATGGTCAGGAGCGCTTCTCCCCAGAGAGGGGCGTAGTGCATTAAATCCACTTCAGATCACCCCCATCTGGGAGAGGGTCATAACCGGCTCCATGAGCTGATTTGCAGCGGTTCCCATCATATCAGTGATCAATCCCGGCTGCAAGCCGAAGAGCAGAGAGAGGACTATGATCATGGCCATGGAGAACAGCTCATAAGCATGGGGGTCATGAACATCCATATACTTCTTCAATATCGGTCCGAACATGGCCTTCTGCATGGCCCACAGGTGATAGGCTGCGGTGGTGGCCACGCTCAGGAAGACCACGATCATGGTGTAGGTGGGCAAACTTGGGTATGAGCCGGTCAAGACCATAAACTCGGCCACGAATCCGCTCATGCCCGGCAGTCCCAATGAGGCCATGAATCCGGCCATCATCAGGACGGCGAACTTGGGCATGCGATCAGCCAGGCCGCCCAGATCAGCTATGACCCTGGTCCCGACTACGTGCTGAATGGTACCGGCAGACATGAACAAGACGCAGGTGATGATTCCGTGCGAGAACTGCTGGAACATGGCTCCGGTGACGGACATCCAGGTGAAGGCCACCGCTCCGAGCGTCACAAATCCCATGTGGCTGACGGAGGAGTAGGCCACCAGCTTCTTGATGTCTTTCTGCGCCAACGCCATGAAGGCACCGTAGATGATGGAGATCACCGCAATGACGGCGATGATGGTCACGAATATCTTATCCACGCTGGGAAGCATGGGCATGATCACTCGGAACAGTCCGTATCCGCCCATCTTAAGCAGCAGCGCCGCCAGCACCACCGAACCGGCTGTGGGAGCCTCGACGTGGGCATCCGGCAGCCAGGTATGGAAGGGGAAGGCGGGCATCTTGACCAGGAATCCCAAAAGCAGCCCGGCAAAGATGATGTTCAGCAGGCTGGTCGGGAATATGCTCTTGTCCGCTGTGGCCGCCAGGAGTGTCAACATATCAAATGTTCTTCCACCCTCCGGAGTCTGGTAGGTGAAGTACAGGGCGAATATTGCCAGGAGCATCACCAGGCTGGCCACGTGGGTGTAGATGAAGAACTTGATAGCTGCATAGTCCTTTCTCGGGCCGCCCCATGATCCTATGAGGAAGAACATGGGGATAAGCACTACCTCCCAGAAGATGTAGAAGAGGAAGAAGTCCAGAGCGGTAAATACTCCCAGCACTCCTACCTCATTGAGCAGGAGCAGGGCGAAGTACTGATTGGGCTTCTTGGTCTCTCCCCAGGAGTAGATTATCACCAGCACCGATACTATGGTCGAGAGGAGAACCAGGGGAAATCCGATTCCATCCACGCCCAAGGTATACTTAACTCCGATGGAGGGAACCCAGTCATAGCTCTCCACGAACTGCATTATCTTGGAGGTCTTGTCGAACTCCATATACATCTGCAGGGACAGGTATAAGGGCAGTAGCGAGGCCGCCAGGGCCACGAACTTGGCTTTGCTTCCCGCAAAGAAGGATATCACCGCTCCCAGAAGGGGAATGGCAATCATCAGCGAGAGTGCGTTTGAGATCATACCAGGCCCACCTCCCTAGCCAGAGTAATAACAACCACCAGCACCACAACTCCCAGTACCAGAGCGGTGACATAGTTCTGCACTATGCCCGTCTGAACCTTTCTTACATGTTGTGCGAATCCCATGACCCAGGCCGATAGCCAGTTCAGCCAGCCATCAACGAGCTTGATGTCGATCATATTGCAGATCAAAGCCGTGCCGTAGACGACCGTCTCGGCAAACCAGCCGGTAAAGATCTCATGCTGATAGTATCCCTTGAGCAACGTCTGCCTGAGGGGGTCCTTGTCTCCGGTAACCTGGCTGGGATCGAACTTCTTGACCTTGTCCCAGTAGAAGAAGGCTGCCGTGAGAATGCCGCCTATAGCTACAATTATGGGCAGTATCTGGATGTACCAGGGCTCCCCTTCCGCCTCTTCTCCTTCTCCAGCCGCTTGTTCGCCTTCAGCGGCAGCAGCGTGCTCGCCCTCTGCAGCCTCGGCTCCGTGGCCGCCTTCTATCTCATGGCCGCCTATGCCCGCCAGCTGGACGAAGTCCACATCATAGTGCTCGAAGTTGGAGTCCAGATAATTGTAGAAGTCATCCTGGGCCACATAACCGAATCCGAAGGCGAATACCGCCAGGAGCACCAGCGGCCCCAGCATAACCCAGGGCGACTCGTGCTTGCCGTAGTTTGATCTCTCCTTGCCGGTGAAGACCGAGAACCACATCCTGAAGGTGTAAATGGCCGTAAGAACTGCGGCTAAGACCAAGAAGATGTAGGGCAGGAAGTTGATCATGGTGCCGTACTCGTAGGCAATGACAATGATCTCGTCCTTGGAGAAGAATCCCGTAAACAGGGGGAATCCGGCCAGAGAGAGAGAGCCTATGAGCATGGTGTACATGGTCCACTTCATGTATTTTCCAACTCCACCCATCTCACGCATGTCGTTGGTGTTGACGGCATGAATCACCGATCCGGCGCAGAGGAAGAGCAGAGCCTTGAAGAAGGAGTGGCCGATCAAATGGAAGATGGAAACTCCCACAGCAAAGGCTCCCACTGCTGCGCCCACACCCAGGCCAGCCATCATAAAGCCGAGCTGAGAGACAGTGGAGAAGGCCAGCACCCTCTTGATGTCAAAGGCAGTGAGGCCCATGGTTGCAGCGAATAGAGCAGTAAACGCGCCCACTGCTGCCACGGCGGTGAGACCGTGTGGTGCGGCATAGAACAGGGGGAACATCCTGGCCACCAGGTAGACGCCGGCGGTAACCATGGTCGCAGCATGGATCATGGCTGAGACGGTGGTGGGCCCCTCCATAGCATCGGGAAGCCAGACATGCAGGGGGAACTGACCCGATTTGCCCACTGCGCCTCCCAAAAGTCCCAGAGCGATGAGGGTTAACTGATCGCCGGGAATAGAGGCCAGATTGGCGTAAATCACCGGGAACTGCAAGAGGTACTCACCCGGTTTGAGGGCCAGGTTCAAGCTGGCCAGGTTGTTGTAGAGCAGAATTATGCCCGCCAGAAACAGAACATCGCCCACCCGGGTGGTGAGGAAAGCCTTCTTGGCTGCCGCAGCCGCAGAGGGCTTGCGGTACCAGAAGCCGATCAATAGGTATGAGCACAGTCCCACCAGCTCCCAGAATATGAAAAGCTGGAGAAGGTTATCGGCATAAACCAGGCCCAGCATGGAAGCAGTAAATAAAGCCGCCTCGGCGAAGTACCTGGCTGCGCCCGGATCTCCTTTCATGTATCCATTGGCATAGGTATGGATGAGAGTGACGACGAATGTGATCATCAGCAGCATCACCAATGCCAGAGGATCTATCAGTATGCCCACATTGAAGTTGGCAAACCAGGGCATGGACTGATGGACTATCTCACCCGGATAGATCTCCGAGAATATTCCTAAAGACAATATCAGACCGGCAAAGGTGGCCAGCACAGTAATGAAGCCTCCGCCCACCGGCAGCCGCCAGCCTATGAAAAGGCAGAGCAAGAAAGCCAGCACGGGAAGGGCTACTATCAGATATGCATAATCGGCATACACTGCTTACCACCTCATGGCGTTGATGTTGTCCAGATCTATGGTTCCATAGAGCCGATACAGTGCAATCAGTATGGCAAATCCGACGCCTGCTTCAGCCGCAGCCAGCGCAATGGAGAACAGGGCAAAAACCTGGCCGTTCACATTGGGCTGGTAGGCTGAGAAGGCGACGAGATTGATGTTGGCGCTATTGAGCAAGAGCTCGATGCACATCATCAGCTTGACACCGTTTTTCTGGGTGACCAGGCCGTACAGGCCGATGGTGAACATCGCTGAAGCCAGCAATATGTAAAGCTCCAACGGTATCATTGAAGAATCTCCCTCCTTGTCATATTCTGTCGCCCTCCTCAGGCCGCCTCCTTTCGTGCAACATAAACCGCACCGACAAGGGCCGCCGTCAAAACCAGGGCCAATATCTCGAAGGCGAAGACGTAAGAGGTGAAGATCTCAAATCCCACGTCTCCGATGCCGCTCTCCGGCATCCTCAGGCCCTCCCGGGGCTCAAAGCTTGATGGCTGTTTTTCGCCAGCACCCCAATCGGATAGGGATAGGGAAGCAAACAGAGCCGCCAGGAAGGCCAGGGTAATGATGATGATCTTATATTTCACCATGGGATTCCTCCACAATCGTCTTCTTTGTAAGCATCACAGCGAAGAGTATCAGCACACCCACTGCCCCGATGTAAACCAGGATCTGGGCCACTCCTACGAAGGTGGCATTGAGCAATATATAGAGAGCAGCCACGCCGGCAAAAGTTCCCAGCAGATAAAGTGCGCTGTGCACAATATTTCTGGCATAAACCACCAGGACCGATAGTAGCAGAATTATAGCCGCTATGGTCAGGAAGGCTATGAGCTCAATGGCAAAACGGATATCAAAGGCCAGCAGCCTGTCCAGTACCTCCTTGGACCAGGGCGAGAATAGCACTATCAGCGCCAGTCCTCCGAAGATAACACCTGCCGCAGCGAGCAGAACCAGCAGCTCGAAGATGGTTCTAATTACATTTGCTCCTGATTTTTCGGTCATCAGGCAGCACCTCCTTCCTTGGGTTTGGCCTCGCTGCCATTCTCCTTCTTGGCAGCGGCTTCCTTGGCCGGTTTCTTGGCCGCACCTTCCTTAGCTGCGCCCTCTTTGGCTGCCGCCTTCTTGGCTGCCGCCTTCTCCGCAGCAATTCTCTTGGCCTCTGCCTCCAGATCAGCCACCTCTTTAGGCGAGAACCTCTTGGTAGCCAGGAAATCCGGGCCCTTAACAATATCCTCTCTGGTCCAGCCGGCCATGGTCACCTTCTGGCCCATCTTGAGGCATTCCACAGGGCACTCATCCACACACAGGCCGCAGAACATGCACCTTCCATAGTCGATCTGGGGAAACTGCATCTTCTTGTTCTTGAGTGGACTGCCGAACTTGAAATTGACCATCTCAATGCAGCTATTGGGGCAGACCCTGGCGCAGGTTCCGCAACCGATGCATATGGTGGCATCCAGCTCATGAATGCCTCTCTCCGCCGGGGGAAGCTCCATCATGAACTCGGGATAGAGTCTGGTGACTTCTATCTCCCTCGTGGCGGTCTTCAGAGGCCAGGTGAAGTTCTTTATCATCTTTCTCTTTAGCATCTTATAGCCACCTCATGCAAAGTAAGAGCCGATTAGAACTGCCCAGCCCAGATTCAAGAGGGACAGGGGCAGCATCCACTTCCAGCCCAGGTCGGTAACCTGATCGATTCTCAGTCGGAACAGCGAAGCCCGGATCAATATGATGAACCAGATCACTATGATGACCTTCATCAGCAGCCAGATCATGGGCGAGATCATATCCAGAATGGGTATGGGTATGATCGGCCCGTGCCAGCCTCCCAGGAACAGGAGGGTCATGAGTATTGATCCCAGCAGGAAGTTGTTGTACTCCTGGAAGTAGAGCAGGCCCCACCTGATTCCGCTGTATTCGGTGCTGTAGCCGCATATGATCTCCTCTTCCGCCTCGCTCTGATCGAAGGGAACCCTTCCCAGATCGGTTACAAGAGCAATGATGAAGATGATAAATCCCAGCGGCTGGGCAAAGGCATACCAGATCGTCTGGCTTTCTACAATCTCCACCAGATTGAGGCTGTGGGCCATTACTGCTACGGATATTACGCAGACTCCCATGGGAACCTCATAGGCGATCATTCTGGCCACGCCCCTGAAGCCACCCAGTATGGAGTATTTGTTGTTGGAGCTGTAGCCGGCCATGAATACGGCAATGGACATTATGGAAAGAGCCGCTTCCACATAAAAAGCGCTGATATCCATATTGGCTACAACCAGTGGATAATTCTTTCCGCCTATATGCAGTGCTCCGAAGGGTATGGCCGCAGCAACGAGCATAGTTCCAGCAGAGGCGATGATGGGAGCCCAGACATAGACGCCCTTATCCACGCCGGCAGGAATGACATCCTCTTTGGTGAACAGCTTGATGGCATCGGCGCCCAACTGCAGTATGCCCCATCTTCCGCCCACACGATTGGGGCCGAACCGGTTACAGAAATCGCTCATAACCTTTCTGTCCGCCCAGATCACCAGCATGGCACCGACGTTGACCACGGCGGAAAGCACCGCAGCCCCGATTATGCCTATGATCAAAGCGAATATACCCGGCTCCTGGGCGGCAAATTGAGTGATGATCTCGATTATTCCGTCCAAATCCTCTCCCTCCTACCTGTCTGATTCAGATGGGCAGCCGTCCATGCTTCCGGCTATTGCCACCGCATCTGCAATGTAGACTCCCTCCAGCAGCGGAGTCAAGGTCTGGAATGTGGCATAGAATGGTCCCCTCACCTTTACCCGGTAGGGCTTGTCTCCACCATCGCTGATCACATACATTCCCATCTCCCCTCTGGGATCCTCGACCCGATAGTAGGCCTCGCCCGCCGGGATCTTCTTGGGAATCTTGGCCTCGGTCTTGATGGGCCCGGATGGAATCTTTTCCAGACATTGCTCAATGATATGGATGCTTTCCAGCATCTCCCTGAGCCGGACATCGATCCTATCTGCCGAATCTCCTCTGGTTCCGGTTACGACCTTGAAGTCCAGCTCCGGATAAACCAGATAGGGATCCTCTTTTCGCATGTCGTAAGCCACTCCAGTCGCCCGCAATACCGGTCCGGAGCAGCCCAGCCTCTTTCCTGTTTCAGGGGATATGGAGCCTATATTCTCCATTCTGGCATGATAAATCGGGTCTTGGGCAAATAGATCTATGAACTCCCCTATCCTGGATTTCATGTAGGGAAGATGCTTTTTGCATTCCTCGGCAAATCCTTCCGGCAGATCATTTCGAACCCCTCCGAAGCGTACAAAGGTATGAGTCAGCCTGGCTCCGGTGACGCTCTCAATCAATGAGATTATCCTCTCCCGGTCCATGATCATATACTGCCAGGGGGCAAAGCCGACGCCTGCAATGAGTGTTAAAAACTCGCCTGTGCCTATGAGGTGGCTCTGGATTCTGGAAAGCTCCTCCAGGATGACCCTTATATACTGGGCCCTCTCCGGGACCTCCAGTCCCAGGATCTTCTCCACTGCTCCGCAGTAGCACTCATTATTGGTCAATGAAGCCACATAGCACATCCTATCGGTGTAGGTTATGCCCTGCAGCCAGCTCCGGTTCTCCATTATCTTTTCGATGCCTTTGTGGATATATCCGATATCCAGGAAGGCTTTCTTTACCCGCTCTCCTTCCACCAGGACATCGAGCAGGAAGGGGCCGGGAACCATGGCATGCTGGGGGCCCAGATGCATGATCATCTCCGAGTCGGACTTAATCTCCCTCTCCTCTCTTTCCAGAAATGTGGGATACTTGGGCCTCTCCTTGGGAACTGTCCCCGCCTCTACCTCAGCCGGCGTAGGTGGGAAGTAGTACTCAGTATATCCCTCGGGAGTGGTGATGGCCACCGCCCGCTCTCCGGTGGTGTAGTCCGGGTAGCCCTTGAAGTCCTTTCTCCAGGGCCAGGACCCCACCAGGGGATCGGATAGAAGCAATGGATAAAGCTCCGGATGGCCCTCGAAGTTTATGCCCAGCATCTCCCAGATCTCACGCTCATACCAGTTGGCATTCCAGTAAAGGGGGACCAGGGATGGAACGGATGGACTGTCCCGGGGGGTTTTAACCTTGAGCATAGCCACAACCTGATGCCCACCGTGACTGGCCATGATCTCCACGACCTCCATCTCATTTCGGGCTATCCAGTCCACGCCGGCACTGCCGGAGTAATGATCGAAGTCGAGCTTAGCCGTGAGGTGCTTGCAGACATCCAAGATCTTCTTGGAGTCGATAGTGGCCCAGAGCCTGCGGTCCGATTCCACTTTGGAGTCCAATACGGCTCCTGGAAATGCGGACTGTATGGAGCTCAGGACCTCGCTTGCTGTCGTCAAGAAAAGATCCCCCCTCAGTAGTCCCGCCTGTCCTTGCGCTGCTTGATCTTTTCCTGAAGATTTATCAGGCCCTCCAGGAACTGCTCCGGCCGGGGCGGACAGCCCGGTATAAAGACATCGATGGGGAAATAGTCGCCCGTATTCTGGACGATATTATAGGAATCATAGAAGGGTCCGCCGGATATGGCGCACTCGCCTATGGCTATGCACCATTTGGGCTCGGGCATCTGCTCCCAGAGGTTCTTGAACACCGGCAGGTACTTGCGGGTCAAGTAGCCGGAGATGATCATCACATCCGTCTGTCTCGGCGTGTTCCTGGGGATGCAGCCGAATCGGTCGCTGTCATAGGGCGCAGCGCCGAAGACGAACATCTCCACACCGCAGCAGCCCATGGGCTGCATCAAGAAGTACACCGAGTTCTTTCGTCCCCAGTTGAAGATATTCTTGATCGGTCCCATCTGGATGATCTGATGGATCTTCTCCGTAGTGGTGAACCAGACCTCGGCCACTGGCTGGCCGAAGATCGTCCACTTCTCAATCTCTTCATCGATTGCTACGGGTACGGGTATGACATCGCTTATACCCAACGCAAAGCCTCCTTCTTGATAGCATAAATAAGTCCTACCAGCAGTACCAGGATGAATAGGAGCATCTCGAAGACGGCGTAGTTCATCAGCCCGAAGACCATGAACTTTTGCATGGCCTCATTCGCATAGACATAGATCCAGGGATATAAAAATAAAACCTCAACATCGAATATCACAAAAACGATAGCGAATAGGTAATATTGAACGCTATACTGGATCTTAGCGTCGCGGATTGGCTTCAGGCCACCTTCGTATATCGATAGCTTTTGGCGCTTTGGTCGGTTAGGGGCTATCACCTTGATAGCTGCCAAAGCTGCAATGGGCACTATTGCTCCCATTATCAAAAATATAATAAGTGGTATATAATTAACCACTGCCATCGGTTCGCCGGCCATTGTTTATCCTCCGTAAAAGCTAAACATAAGGCTTGGTATAAAAGGTTTATGAGAAAAAATTTCGCATTGCATAAGTACAATCGCAATTTTCCAGGGGGATCCGAGGAAATATTATCATGATCAAGGTGATTAAATGGAGATAGTGCATCAGATGCAGATTGAGCCGGGGATGGGCGTCAATGCCCTGGTAAAAGAGATGAGCCACTGCGGCTTTGGAGCCAGAAGGCTCTCTGAGGCCATGGTCATCTACGAAGAGATGCTTTCCAGAGATTGCACCAAGTTCCTGACCGTATCCGGCGCGATGGTTCCGGCGGGAATGAGGGAGGTCATATCCGGTCTGATAAGAAGAAGACATGTGAATGTGCTTGTTGTCACCGGTGCCAATCTGGTCCATGATATCATCGAGTCCTTTGGCTGCCACTGTCTGGGATCAGCCGAGTCGGATGATGCTGCTCTCCGGGAGGAGGGCAAGAGCCGCATCTATGATGTCTTTCTCCGGGATGAGGACTTCGCCACCTTTGAGGAATTGATGCAGAGGATCCTTCCCCAAACGGATAAGGTGCTATCCGGCCGAGAGCTTATGGCCGTCTTGGGGAGTCAAATCGAGGATAAGAGGTCCATACTGAGGTCAGCCTATGATATGAATGTGCCAGTCTTCTGCCCTGCTCTGCCTGACTCCATGATCGGGCTGCAGGCCTGGATGCACAGCCAGACCAAGAAGCTTATTGTGGATGCCTTTGCCGATATCAAGGAGATGATAGACATCTGCTATGCCTGCCAGAGAGCAGGAATACTGATTGTGGGAGGCGGCACTCCCAAAAACTTCGCCCTCCAATCCATGCTGCTTTCGCCTAAAAGCTTTGATCTCGCGATACAGCTCACCACGGATACTCCGGAAAACGGTGGCCTCTCCGGAGCTACGCTCTCCGAGGCCGTCTCCTGGGGCAAGATCTCAGAGGCGGCCAGGTTCGTAACCGTCTATGGCGATGCTACCATCACCCTGCCACTGTTGGTGGCCGGGACGCTACAGGGTCTGACAGAGACTAATAAATGAGAGATCCTTGAGACGCAAATGGAAAGAACAAATCAAGAAGCTCTTAAGAAAAGGATAGGAGTGCTTCTTATCGTTCTCTCATTTGCCTTTTATGGCATCCTTTTGCTGGTGCCTTTTGCTCCCTTTTCCGCCGGGAGGAAGGCAATACTGTTCTCAGTTCTGGTTATCCTCGGAGAAGCCTCTTTTTGGATCGCCTCCCTGATTCTGGGAAAGGAATTGATCACTAAATCTAAAAATATTTTCCGGAGAGAAAGGCTCAAGGATATACTGAAAATGCGGCGTGGGCTGGGAAAATGACCTTGAAAGCAATTCAGGAGCGCTTATTTATTATATTATCATATTATTATATATATTGGCCGACGAACCATCCCGGTTCAATCATCATTGCAGGGCATCAGAGCTGATATGAAAATACAAAAGATGAATAGCATTTATGCAGGAGAGAGGATTGATATAAAATCAGATCGAATCGAAAGAGGGGATATATTTTGGAGATCGTAGTAGGCATAAGCGGGGCATCGGGAGTCCAGTATGCCATCCGTCTCTTGCAGGTTTTGCAGGAGAAGAGTTGCATCACCCATGTGGTTATAACCGATTCGGCAGCTAAGATCATTGAAGTGGAGACCGATTATAAATTAAAGGAGGTAGAGGCCCTGGCCGGTTACGTCCACCAGCAGCGAGACTTTGCCGCTCCCATAGCCAGCGGATCGCATATCTTTGATGCCATGGTCATAATTCCCTGCAGCATGGGAACCCTCTCTGCTGTTGCCTGTGGCTCATCAGATACCCTCATCACCCGAGCTGCAGATGTCTGCCTCAAAGAGAAGAGGAGACTGATAATGGTCCCCAGGGAGACGCCTTTAAGTCTGGTCCAGATTCGCAATATGGCTGATGCTGCGGAGGCGGGTGCAATCATCCTTCCTGCCTGTCCCGCCTTCTACTCCCGGCCAGAGAGCCTGAATGATCTGGTGGACGTGCTGGTGGGGCGAGTCCTGGATCTTCTGGAAGTGGAAAATGACCTCTACCGGCGCTGGAAGGAATGATGAGAAGATTGATGGACAGGCGCAGGCATGATTGGCAGGCCTGAATCCATCTGCAGCTATTTTATTATCATTAATTTTCATAGCATGGGTCTGGTGGCATGGATCTCATGACCCGGATTTCATGGGGAAGTTTTAAATAAGATAGTTTACTAACGAAAGGTTAGTATTATTAAGTTCACAGAAGGCGAAAAGAGCCTGGATCAGATGTCTGCGAGTCAGGTGCATCTGAGCCTGATGTGCTATAGTGACGCCAGCAAGAGATGCATTGTGAAGATGCAGAGAAGAGATAGATTAGCCTTGATCTGTAATTTGGAAACTGGAGGAGTTAATGTCAGCAGATATCACGCTTAAAGTCATTGAAGCCCGCCCCACAGATGTGGGACGGGGCATAGCCCGCATAGATCCTGCCGTTTTCAGCGAGATGGGCTGGCAGGCGGGAGATGTGGTCAGCATAGAGGGCAAGAAGAAGACAGCAGCATTGCTCTGGCCCGGCTATCCCGAAGACACCAAAACCGGTGTGGTCCGCCTGGACGGCAACACCCGCCGCAACGCCGGTGTGAGCATAGACGATAAGGTGCCGGTCAAGCTGATCCAGGCTGCGCCGGCAGAGTCAGTGGTCTTTGCCCCCACTGTGCCCCTGCGCATAACCGGGGCGGAGGCATATCTCCAGAGGTACATGGAAGGCCGGGTCATAACCAAGGGAGACATCATTGAGATCTCGGTCATGGGCAGAAAGATAGAGCTTATGGCCACCAGGGTCTCGCCTTCTCGTGAGGCGGCAGTGATTGGTGACAAGACCAGAATAGAGGTCTCGGACAAGCCGGCCAAGGAGGAGAAGGCGGGCCCAAGGGTAACCTACGAGGACATCGGAGGCCTTTCGGCAGAGATCAAGAAGGTTCGGGAGATGATTGAGTTGCCCATGAAGCACCCCGAGCTCTTCGAGAGGCTGGGTGTGGAGGCACCCAAGGGAGTTCTGCTCTACGGCCCACCGGGCACGGGCAAGACTCTCCTGGCCAAGGCTCTGGCCTCGGAGACAAATGCCCACTTCGAGACCCTCTCCGGCCCGGAGATCATGTCCAAGTACTACGGCGAGTCTGAGGAGAAGCTGCGGAGCCTATTCAAGACCGCTGAAGAGCAGGCCCCCTCCATCATCCTCATAGACGAGATAGACTCCATCGCTCCCAAGAGAGAAGAGGTGACCGGCGAGGTGGAGCGTCGGGTGGTCGCCCAGATGCTGGCCCTAATGGACGGCATGGAATCGCGGGGCAAGGTGGTGGTGATAGGCGCCACCAACCGGCCCGACTCCCTGGATCCGGCGCTGCGCCGGCCAGGGAGGTTCGACCGGGAGATTGAGATCGGAGTGCCCAACCGCCAGTCCCGCCTGGAGGTCCTGCAGATCCACACCCGGGGCATGCCCCTATCCAAGGATGTAGACCAGGAGAAGCTGGCCGATGTCACCCACGGCTTCGTGGGAGCAGACCTCGCCGCTCTCGCCCGCGAGGCGGGCATGAGGGCTCTGCGCCGCATCCTCCCCGAGCTGGACCTGGAGGTGGAGGCTATTCCCGCGGAGATCCTGAACAAGATCGAGGTCAACAATGACGACTTCCTGGATGCCCTGCGGGAGATGGAGCCCTCCGCCATGAGGGAGGTTATGGTGGAGTCGCCAAATGTGAAGTGGGATGATATCGGAGGCCTTGCCGATGTCAAGCAGCAGCTGGTCGAGAGTGTGGAGTGGCCCCTGACCTACGCCAAGCTCTTCACCCATATGGATGCCAAAGCGCCCAAGGGGATACTGCTCTACGGCCCGCCGGGCACGGGCAAGACCATGCTGGCCAAGGCCGTGGCCACGGAGAGCCAGGCCAACTTCATCTCCATCAAAGGCCCGGAGTTCCTGAGCAAGTGGGTGGGCGAGTCGGAGAAGGCGGTGCGGGAGACATTCAGAAAAGCCCGCCAGGCAGCGCCGTCGGTGATATTCCTGGATGAGATCGACTCCATAGTACCGGCCCGGGGCGGCTCAACCTCGGACTCCCATGTAACCGAGCGGGTCATATCCCAGATCCTGACGGAGCTGGATGGCCTGGAGTCCCTGAACAGCGTCATAGTCATAGCCGCCACAAACCGGCCGGACATCATCGATCCCGCCTTACTGAGGCCGGGAAGATTCGATAGGCTGATTGAGATCGGGCTGCCTGATGAGCTGGCTCGGCAGGATATACTCAAGATCCACACCGCCAAGAAGCCCCTGGCGGATGATGTCAAGATCGAGGATCTGGCCCAGCGGACGGAAAAATTCTCAGGCGCGGATCTGGCCGCTCTGGTAAGCGAGGCAGTGATGCTGGCCATTCGGGAGTGCGTACTGGGTGGGAAAGCCAAGGAAGAGGCCCAGGTCTGCGAGTACAGGCTGGAGGCCAAGCACTTCGAGGAGGCGCTGAAAAAGGTCAAGCCCACCGCCTCGGAGGAGGAGATCCACAAGAGATTTGCTCAGGCTAAAGCG
This sequence comes from Methanothrix sp., assembly GCA_017994055.1. GTDB lineage: Archaea > Halobacteriota > Methanosarcinia > Methanotrichales > Methanotrichaceae > Methanothrix. The sequence continues at coordinate 12,015 of JAGOLL010000005.1, read as the reverse complement.
GCTTAATTAAAACAATTGTATCTGCGGGCCGGAGATATCCGGCCTCTGATCCCTTTTTCAGGCCGGCAGGTTTATTTTGGCGGAGTTATTTCCGGCTCTTCTAATCAACAAGAAATCCAGATCCTGCAGACCTGGCTCTCTCAAAGGGGGCTTCTATAAATTGGGGCCAGATGACTTTAGATGGTCTTGGGATAATCAAGGATCAAATGATGATTGATTTGCGCTCTATATCTTTAGGGTGCAGGCCCATAAATTCAATTCGATCTTCAATCCTGCCGTCAAGCGGACCGAGATCAACGATCATTATTCTGTCTTCATCATGTTTTATGATCTCGGTCAATGCTACCATAAGCTCAACCTTGCCTTTATCCGTCAGGTTGCATCTGAACACGGAATAATGGATTGGCTCTCCAAAGCCTTTCATGGTTTTATGGACGGTGTGCAGTCGCCTGGGATCCATGATGTCATAGCTGACTATATAGCATTTCATCTCGCCCATTTTGATTCACCTCGGTTATCTGGTGCAGAAGGGAGGATATTCCCGTATCTCGCCTGAGACGGCCCGGGCCAGAAGGCGGGATTGGACCTCCAGCACCCTCCGATAGCTTACTTTGTAGCCGAAGATGGGATGGACGATCTCTGTTCCCATGCGGCGCTCATAGCCCGCCAGGAGAGTCTTCTTGCCCTCGACGGTTAAGGTGACTCCTGTTGGGGTTTTGATAAAGTCCTTTTTGGAGAGCTCCTGGTTATTTAGCATGGTTATGGCAGTGGAATCGGCAATGATGGGCCGGTACTCCTCCATCATATCCAGTGCCAGGGCAGGCCGGCCGTATCTGGGCCGATGGTAGAATCCAAGATATGGATCGAATCCCACCGTCAAAAGGGCTACGAACAGCTCTTTGACCAGGACTCCATAGAGGTAGGAGAGCACGGCATTTACGGGATCTCTTGGCGGTCTCCTGTTTCGATCTTTAAATGAGAAGTCCCGGTTGGCATCTTTCAGCATACCGGCGAACTCTGAGAAGTAGCATTCAGCTGCTGCACCTTCGATGCCCAGGAGGCTCATCGAATCGGAGGCTCTTTCCGCCTGGAAGGCCAGTTTGGCCATGAGGCTTAAAGAGCTGCCTTTGGATCGGGGATTATTCCGACGCATTAGAGTCCTACAGTTCTTGATCTTGCCGGACACTATCTTTTGGGCCAGAGACAACGACCTATCTGGACTCATGGCGCACTGGAATTGCTTAATTCTCAACTCCACGTTTTTATGGGTATTTCCCAGGCAGATTCCCTGGAACCAGCCTCCGTGAGTATGGTGTATTACGGGCACTCCCCTCTGCATAAGCTCGACCATGGCCGGGGTGGTTATCTCCACGCCTCCGTAAAGGGAGAGCTGAGATATCTCCCTCAGCCTGGCCTCGCTCTGCTTGCCCTCTCGGGACCAGATCTCAAGCAGATCCCCCTTCTTTCTCACCGTATTTCCCTGGCCCACGACATAGACCGGCAGGGCATCATCTCGAGCGGGAAGCAGCCTTCTGATAATTCCTGCCGCAGGGGATGTCACTTCCTCAGGCTTCTCCTCAAGATCTCCTTTTGCCTTTTCCTGATCCGATCCGGCCTCTTCACATTCAAGCCCCTTCAGGAGGGTGACCTCATCGGGAAGGCAGATGCCGGCCAAGGAGCACCGAACGCATTTGGCACTGTTTTGAAGCGGTGGGGGCATTATTCCATTGCCGGCCACCTCTCTCAGATCGGCGATGAGCTGCTTAGTTCGGCCCACCAGGCCCTGATCAAATGGAATGGTCACCCTTTTCTTGGATTTGGCAAAATAGATGATTCCCTCCTGGCAGAGGTATCCGTTCTCCATAAGCACCAGTCCCTGGGCGCAGAGCTGCACTCTCTCCGGCTCATAGGCACCTTCCGGGATGCCTGGAGCCTCTCCCCTTTTGTAGTCCACAGGAGTGACCTGGCTGCCATCGCCTTCCAGAAGATCAATCCGGCAGGTGATGCCCGCACCGGAGAGGTAAACCGATCGGGCGTGAAATGTCTCCAGGTTGTCGGAAAGCTTGCCTGAGCCTGCATCAACGCGACGGTGCTGGAATCTGCCGTCTGCGGTATCTGCGCTGTCCAGGAATTCTCCCTGCACCCATTCGATATAGCAGAGACGGGGACAGTAGGCGAACTCATTGAGCATACGGGCGGGGATCAGCTCCGGAGAGCTCTGGACGGACACTTGGGCATTGGAGGCCATTATATCACCATAATAGTTTTAGTATTCATAATTAATAAAGATATTTATTAGTAGATGACATCCTTAAATAGATACGTTCGAATGTCATTGACCTAATTGGGCTTTATTTATTCAAAATAATAGAAAAAGAAATTACAATAGAGCTGATGCTTTAAATGCTGCCATGACCAATCAGTTTTGGAGAGAAATGACAGAGTCAGTAGACCTCATCGTGAGTTCCAATGGCTTCCAGCAGGATGATCTCTTCTTGGGTATCTCTATCCTTCACGAACTCAAAGACAATTCGATATTCAAAATCGACTTTGCAAGCCCAGGAGCCAGCCAAATTCCCTTTCAATTTATGAGTATGAAGAATCGGATGATATGCATCCTGGGAGAGCTGCTTGAGCGCAGCAGTGATCTTGTCTTCCAGGTCAGGTCTGCGCTTTATTGAACGGCTAAAGGCTCTTTTAAAGCCGGGGCTCCAGACAAGGGTGTTCAAGCTTTCAGATCCTTAATCAGGTCTTCAAAACTACCTCGCTTGACTTCACCTCTGCTAAAGGCATCTCTTGCCTCCTGGACCTCAGCCAGCAGTTCAGTCCGCCGCTTCTCTTGGATGCGTTTGTTGATCAGGTTGACCAGCATGGCTTGATCATCCAGAGGCATAGTCTCCACAGCTTCAATTAGATCCTGAAAGCTCATCGACTGGGCGCTACCGCTCATCAGATTCACCTGCCTTATTCTTTTACTGCTATCAAAGCATTTAACCTTTGAGTCCGCTTGCGGCTTCAATGGGGCCACGACTTTTCAGCCGTGGAAATTGGCCTTCATGATAAGGTCTTTCCTTCTTACATTTCTTATCGCTTCAATGGGGCCACGACTTTTCAGCCGTGGAAATGCAATTGCTTATATACCTTTGGGATTCCGCGGCTAAGGCTTCAATGGGGCCACGACTTTTCAGCCGTGGAAATAGGGCAAAGCGGCGGCAGTGTTATAGCCGAAGCTCTGCTTCAATGGGGCCACGACTTTTCAGCCGTGGAAATGGCAACAATGGCTCACCGATGACCGAGGAGCAAGCGCGCTTCAATGGGGCCACGACTTTTCAGCCGTGGAAATGCTCTCCCTCATATCCTGTTTATCTTCGTAAGTCCCGCTTCAATGGGGCCACGACTTTTCAGCCGTGGAAATCATGCATATGCTAAGGGTAATCTTAGACTTCCAAGGCTCGCTTCAATGGGGCCACGACTTTTCAGCCGTGGAAATGGAAATGCCTCAAGAATTGAAGCTACGATCTCTCTTTCGCTTCAATGGGGCCACGACTTTTCAGCCGTGGAAATTCTGCTCGCGATATATTTTCGGCATTTCCTCCACAGATCGGCTTCAATGGGGCCACGACTTTTCAGCCGTGGAAATAAGTTGGCTCCATACATACCGGATGCCAGAGAACTTGCTTCAATGGGGCCACGACTTTTCAGCCGTGGAAATGACAGATAGATTTGTTGAAGATGATCTCGATGCTATTGCTTCAATGGGGCCACGACTTTTCAGCCGTGGAAATTTGGTGGCGAATTTGGGGCAATCCAACCCGATTCCCAATGCTTCAATGGGGCCACGACTTTTCAGCCGTGGAAATGGCGGCCTTTTTTCGCCCTCTATTGGCATCGAAAAATGGGCCGTTTTCGAGAGGTTCGGCAATATACTGCTTGCCTCTTTAATGCGCCAACGTCTTCACGGGAGTATTCGCAATACGAAGACGCTTCGAGCGCCTCCCGGCCCTCCCGGAACCACATAACCTCTCGAAGAAGGAGGTAATCAATTATTTAGCTTTCGGGTGGGCGATTGGGGAAGCGAAATTATTCAGCGGGCCCCGCGCGCGGTGATACGCGCGGAAGGGGTGACGGGGCTCCCCTCAGCGCCGGGGAGGCTTGGATACCTGTCTCATCCTTGAGCACGTCTGGGCGAGCCTGCGGAGGCGGTCCCCCTTGACGGGAGGCAGCATGCGTGCAAGGGCAGCGGCTGCGAGAGGTAGGAGAGCAGGGTCAAGGCTGCTCGGGGACGAAGAGGCCGAGGCCGAAATAGCTTAATGATAGCATCCTAGCTATCTAAGTCAATCACTTTCAGCCGCAAAAAGACCAACTCCGTAGAAGCGACCACCTCCAATGCAAATTGGCCCAGAGATCCTCACTGGATTCTTATTTTCATCTCGCCATTGAATTCTAACATGATATTTTGATAGGTGCTTGAGATGCTGAGGTACTCGGTACTTGTCGGCTAATTCGGTGCCCGCCCAAAACCCAATCTTACGCCATTCTAAAGTTGCATTGTCTGCAAGTTCCTTGGAAAAACCTGCTTGAGTAATTGCCTTCCTCAGAAGGCTATCAATGCGATTATCGAGTCGTGTCAATAGCCGCTTCTGTTCATCCGCATCTATATGACGCTTCAATCGCTTACGCAAATGAGCAGGATCATCATAGCCCGGCAGTATCACAGGAGTAACAGTAGACCATGATGCTGAAGACCTGGTATAGTACTGAACTACCTTCTCATTTAAGGGAATCGGAGAGAGCATAGAGACGGATTCTTTCCTTTTTTCATCGACCAAATCTTGACCTGATAGAGCCCTTCGAGCCCAGCTTATTCTTGAATCCCCTACATCGGCAAAAGAAGTAATGAGGACTCGCCGGATGTTGCCTACCACGCGAGTTTTGCCATCTCTCCGAGATTCAATGCTTGGAAGTGGCAAGTAGGCAAACCGTTTAGGTCCGACCGGAATATGCCCTTCAGCATTTTTCGATTCTCCATGACCGAGAACGAATGTATTAATATCGAACTTGGACCAACCAGCTCTCTCAGCTGCAAGGCTGGTCGCATGGCGCATCATACCTGAGACTACAGATAACATCTGAATCGTCTCAAATGCTCGAAAACCACTTGCATCTGGCTTCAGAAAGGAGAATGCAGCCACTTTCCGAGGCATTGGATCGGTTGTCTGCCGGTACTCAACTCTTGTATATGTAGACAAAGGTGATGGAGGGACAAAGCCATTTGAATCCATGCGTTTTAGGAAACGTTCATGTCTCTGTAATAGAGCATCGAGCGTCCCACTAACAGGCATGCGCAAACCTCGGCCAATGTTATCAGTTGAGGGAATCCATCTCTCTCCTTGAAGTTCATTAGCCTGCTTTTCGGATAAGACCCTGCCTTCGGCTACAGCCATATCCAAGCCCCAGCCTAATGCAACAACGCTTTTCGCTACCTCTGACAGCTTATTAATATTATCCGAGATATCATCATAGCCCCCATCTGAAAGAAGCCAGAGGTAATGAACTGAAAAACTATCAGGCAGGAGTATTGGGCGAACGGTTTTCATTGTTCTATGTGTTGCAGGATTAGCGTCTCCGTGATTGGAATAATTTCCTCGGCACCAAGCATTTGCCACAATATCCATGGAATTATTAGGAACCGATAGACAATATCCTGGAGCGAGGTCTGATATGGAAATCTGCTCAGGTGCAATTATAGTTGGAGCTGGCTGCTGTTCAAGCCATCTTAAAGCTGGATCAATAATATCTATGCATTGCCTAGCTGCTGAAGCAGCAACCATCGACTGAAACACACGCAACGGCGATGGCGGCCATTCATTCTTTCTGCCGTCCGCTAATCCATGAAAAGCGGAATCCAGAAAGCGAAACGATATGCAAAAATATGATGACATAATCCCTATCACCATAAGGCCATTTAGGCATGCGATTTCTTGCCTTTCGATTTGCCTTCTCCTGCTCCTTCTTCAACATCTCTTTTTGCGAGTTCTTTGCTGAATTGAACCTCTCGGCCAGAATCAACTCCGAATTCCTTTGCTGCCTCTTTTGCATAAAACACAGCATCTTCATTTGAAAGCTCAATATCATCACGACGACCATCGCTGAAAACCAACTTGCACTCACGAGGTTGCTGAGGATCAAGTACGATGTTGCAGCCTTGACGGAGGTAGCTTTCAGGCGTCGCCGTAAACGCAATCAATGCAAGGCCGAGAACATATCTACGCAATGCCAGTGTTTTCTCTTCTTCGTTTCCCACTTTGCGCAAGCGGAGCGCAGCAAGATGAAGAGCTGCATCCCGTCGAATGCCTCCGTCCGCAATCACACCGCCATGAGTTCCGGTGGATAGCGCATGAAGCCATCCGCGGGCAGAGTATGCATCTTTCTTCTTTTTGTCTGCTTCATAATCTGGAATGTTTCCAGCCGCAATATGATCCACCGCAGGGATGTACGTGGCCGATCGTGTTAAAGAGCGGACGTTGAATGCACGAATGGTAGAGGATACCAAGCGGGGCAGCTTTGCCTGAGTATCACGAGAATCCCATGCACCGAAAATGATAGATGTAGGTGCAAGCCTAGCCATCGGTTCATCATTGCCCATCTGAATTTTAAGAAATGCATTCCTCAGTTCATCTTTAAGATCAGAACAGCGGAATATAGCATCACCGGCGCGATGCCCAGCTTCAAGAAGATTTACCTTTCTATCACCGGCTAAAACATTAAATTGAGGTATTAGCTTGGCATACTCCCCTTTCATGAATATGGGTTCTATCCTGTTCGCCTGGCTGCCCACGCTGTCTATAAGGCAGACGTTTGTTCCGTCCGGGAAGGTGTCTATATTGTATCCACCTTTAAAGGCTCCGTCTTGACTAGCAGCAAAAGTGGCAGGGAATATGACGCCACCGTGGCCTTCCACTGGCATCAAATGCTCCCTGATCACAAGAGCGCTCGGCCCATTGTCGTTTAGCCATGCATCGTATTTTTCCAGCAGCTCGTTATTTTGCATCATTTTCACACCCTATGAATTAAATGAGTTTAGCACTAATGATGAGATTGCCAAAAATTGGTCAGAATCAATAACCTCCGATAGATGTAGCTGGAGTGAATGCCTTATGCTTTTTTTGGTCTGTGCGGAATGCATTTTCAAAACGATACCCTTTGCCATCACCAACAAGACCCAAAACAGCGGGTGGAATAACTTGGACAGGCAACGGCATACTCCAAGTATAATATTCGAACACGCGTGTTGATTCAGTGGGCTTCGGACGACATCGTTGAAGACCTATAAAGGATAAACTCTCGACAGAGGGATATGCAATGGTTGCCAATTTGAGCGAATCTGTTGAGAATCCAACATCAATAGGCATTGCATTAGCACCTCGACGACTATCAAAATAAAATGGCTCACGCTTCTTTGCCTTAGATGGAAGCTTTCCTCGGGAATTAGTTGATGACTTTATGGCTGTATCAAACACAATTGCTCCTTGATTGAGCGGGTCTTCATTTTGCACATCGATTGCATTACACATAGCCAAAAATATCTTGCGTTCATCCATGGAGCCAGCCCACGGTTTTAATGTCTTGTTTTTCCACCAGTCTAGTCGCAGTGATATGGGAGATTCAATAATAAGCGGAAAGACACCTGCATCAGCATTCTCTTCTTCTTCGATCTCGTCTTTTTTATCAGAACAAAGATCATCTGCGATTTGGATATCTCGTGCAATTGTTAAGAGTTCTTGCAGAGACGCAGTATGCTCTCTAGTGGAAATATAAAAAAATCCACTATTAAACCATGCTTCAACGCCTGACCATTGTCTATCAGCTAGTTCAAGCAATCCGCAACATGCGAAAAAATGGCCTGGATTGGTCGGATCAACACTAAGACGAACAGCAGGTTCCTGTTCCGCCATCATCATTGAGCCTCCGCTGCAATTATCCCTGAACTTTTAGCGGTCTTTCCTGTATCGTTTGACTGTGATGCCAATGCATCAGCCGCACGCACCAATGATTCGAGGTAAGCCAAACCCCACCTACCATACTTTCGCTGAAGTCTGCCAAAGCGACGAGGCACTTCACAGGCGATTTTATTAGATTCGATATCCGTGTGTTTGTGATCGAATGCTTCCTCTGACGTGAAATGAGGCCTTGCCCGACCATGATGAGCAGCAATCAGGTGCAAAGTGAGGTCTTTCATTTCTGGATTGAGTTTTTTAAATTCAGGAAGATTGATAATATCAAGGAGTGAGCCGAATTCGTGACGATATCTGCTGAGCTTAAATCCATTCATGTTTCCGTTGGACTTAGCGAGAATTTGCTGAGGATAATCCAGATTACCTATGGAATGCTGCCATATCTCGCGATTTTTGCCTAGATCATGCCAGCATGCAGCAAGCGTCACCGCTGAAGTTTCTTCGTCATTTAATCTGAGCTTTTTGGAAATAGAGCCTGCAAAAGTCTCGGCGGATTGATGGTGAGTGGTTAGTTCTTGGCTTTTCTTGGTCATTCTAGAGCTGTCTTGAGCGAACCAATACCAGTAACGTCTGCTCAATGGCTCCTCAGAATCATATTCATCATCGGTATCGAGAAATATATCGATTATTGGATTAATTAACTTCATGCCCTCTGGCGGTTTCGGATCCCATTTCCTTAAGCGCTGGTTATTCCCCATTAGATCACGCAATTGATCTGAGACATCATAATGTATTTCATTATCGAACTCATATTCACCTTGCAGAAAACCTTTTGAAAATCCCCCCGCATTCGGCGGCAATATCACAGTGCAATTGGCAATATTCTCCATTGGCTTTTTTTGCCTATTCCGCTGCACGAGATCCTTCAGTGAAATCACCCTTATTCTGCGATCAGTCTGGACCAACCATGCGTTTAGATCTGGATATCTCTCTGCAATTTTTTCTATATTTTCGAAGACCTTATCCGTTCGATCTCGGAGCAATTCATGGGCTTTAAGGGGATACTTATCAAGCAATCCCTCAGGATCATATCGTTCAAGCAAATCACCAGTTATTATCGAGACCTCCTCACGCCAGGCCACATGCGTTTCTGATATTTCCCTTTCGACAACTCCATGCAACCAATCAGCAACATCAGGACGACCTGGTAGCGTCTGGCGCACTGAAGTAAGCGACCATGAATCAAAGAGAATATCGCTCGTGGGGAGAATGATCGGCTGCGGTGTGAATGCGGCAAGGCGTTCAAGAGCAGGCAAACCGCTCAACGCCGCAGGGCTTGCATTAAATCGATTATCGTCGTATTTAGGAAGTTTCTGCAAAAGATGCAATGTTTTCAGGCATGCTAGATCTAATGGTGATAATTCTTTTCCCTTATTTTTCGAGCTTTTTTTGCTTTCTCCGTCATATTGGCTCTCCGAATCTGCAATTATTGGATTGGAATCTCCAGATTTTATTTCTAGTCTTGAATTCATTGATTCATCATAGACAATATCTATTTTTGAATCTTCATTTCCAAATCGATTTACGCGGCCAAATCGCTGAGCCATGCTATCAAAGGGGGTCAGATCACAGACCAGGCGGTCGCCTGATATGTTTACACCAACCTCACCAGCGGATGTGCAGATGAGATATACAGTTCCGGGCTGAGGTATAGTCGTCGATGAGGATTTTTTAGAAGTTGGCATGAAGCGTTTAAAGATCGAATCATTCTTTGCCAACTCATCTCTTTCCAATCCTCGCAAGGTTCCTGTTAGCTTTTGCACCTGCAAACCGTTTTTGCTTAACTGTTTTTCAATTTCTATAACATCTTTTACCGTTCGCGCATAAATAAGAATGGCTTTTTCGCTATCCTTATATTCTATGGCGAGATTTGCGATTTTGCCTGCAATTTTCTTTTCTTCAACAGGATGAAAACTAATGCGTTTCTTCGCATTGATGCGCTTGTCCACAACAACATGCTCTCGATCCTTATCAGTAAAAAGAGGTGGTTCAGCGTCTTCATCTGAACGTGCCGTTGCGGTCATGGCCATTACTCGCATTCTCAAAAATTCATTGCAGCGCTCTTGCTCCTTGGTAATTGCTTCGATAAGCTCCTGGAATGCAGGCTCAAGATGGGCCTCATCGTGAACCAAAAGTGTATCCTGGCCAAGAAATGCCGCGTGAAGTGGACGAGATCTGAAACCGCGCCCATAACCTGAGAAAAGCAGACGGCTGCCGATCATATCTACTGTACCGACAATTATCGCTGGTCTTGCTGGATCATCTCTCCACTCACCATTATCAGCCATTTCGCCTCTCAGAGTGCTTATGGCTAGTGGATTATCCCACTTCAGGGCTCCCAGGGACTGCAAAGCGTCCTTTACACCTTTTAGTCGGACCTCTCTGTCAAGAGCCTCCCTCATATTCACTGCTTCCTGAGTGGATTGATCTACAACGGTTCTGCGGTTGACAACATAAACCAGCCGTCGAGGAAAATCATAATGTGTCCCATGGCTGGCATGATGCGCCAGCGCCAATAGCCAAACTGCAATGACTGCGGTCTTTCCTAGTCCCGTTGGAATATCGCAGGTTGATCTAAATCGTTTCTGCACGAATTCTTCGAATAATTTTTGTTGCCATGGGAAGGGTGATTCAGATTCTTGAAGGCCAGTCAATGCCTTAAACCATTCATCAAATTCAATCTCAGGCATAAGGAATATCCCTCCTGAAGCCTGCAGCGCCCGGCGTCCTCATGGGCAGGCAGTACACCAGCCGTCGGGGCGTGGCTGCCCGCAGCTGTTGCCCGGCAAAGCGCCTGCGCCAGAGCCACGCCAAAACCACCGCATCGGTCTTGCCCAGGCCAGTAGGGATGTCGATCAGCTCAGGCAGCTCATTTGCCAGGGCCAGCCTGACTTGAAAAGGATAGGGGTCGTGCCCTTCCGAGCTTCTCTCTTCCTTTGTAGCTGCCTTGAAAAACGCTCTGAATTGCTCCTCTCTTGCAGATTCTTCCCCCGCCAATTGCTCTACCCTCCGCCTCATGAACCTCGCCTGGAGATTCCCATCCCCCTGGGCAAAGCCGAAAAAAGATTCAACTGGCTGAAGATAAAGGTATTCTGTGTGAGGAGAAACTGATCGATCTTTCTCACCTGCAACTATGAAGCCGGTCAAGTCTGTGCAGCGATGGCAATCTCGGCATTAATCTCATCTCTCCGAGCAGCGTCGCCCTCTCCAAAATGCTCCCCCTATAATGTATCCCCGGCGCGCGGATGGTCTGATCAGGCTCTTCCAAGTCTTTTAAAAAAATACATATTTTTATATCGCTTGGTAGCCCCTCACCTGCACCCGCTCTGAATTCACTGCATCACCAAGCTGCCCTCCACCCAGTTGCCCTTCTCTTCTCTCTCCAATCCTCCAATATAATTAGCAAGGTTTCTGACATGGCCCGGCGGGCTGGGTGGAGCCCATGAACCGGACAGCGCGCATCCTGGAGATAGATTAAAATATGCTGCTGAGGCAGTCACAATCCTGCATTGCCAGAGCACCGCATCTATTGCAAAAGGTGCAAGGGATGCTTCGAGGAATGACCATGAAGGAGAGGCTTGATGAAATCGGCTCGCGTCTGCGTGAGCTAAGGGATCTTAATCGGGTAAGCCCCGAGGAGATGGCAGATCATCTCAAAGTGCCTGTAGAGACATACAATTGTTATGAAGATGGCAAGCTGGATATTCCCGCAAGCATTCTCATTGGCATTGCGCGAAAGCTCAATGTCGATACCGGCCTGCTGCTCACCGGTGAAGAGTCCAAGATGAACATCTTCACCGTCACCCGAAAGGGCGAGGCGGTGGAGGTGGAGCGCAGAAAGCAATACCATTATCAGAGCCTGGCCAGAAAGTTCGCCCATAAAAAGGCCGAGCCCTTCATAGTGACCATCGATCCCAGGAAGGGCAGCCCCTCATATTACAGCCCTCCCGGCCAGGAGTTTGAGTATGTGCTGGAGGGTGCCCTCAAGATCACCATCAAT